>JBKHER010000197.1:0-5422 GCA_046540715.1 Halothece sp. | reverse complement strand
ATAAAAAGTGCGATCGCGCTTCTTGGGTTTGTTCTAACATCATCTCGACTTGCTCCCAGTTTTCTTCTTCAATAAGACGGATCATGGTATTCAATTGTTGACGGTAGAGGCGCAGCGATCGCGCGATCGCGTCTTTATTGTATTTTGCCATCATCACTCCTAATTCTGGATTCCCGCCACCGACACGACTGGTATCACGAAAGCCTGAACTTGCCAGTTTTTGCGCTAACTTCACCACTTCTCTATCTTCTTCTTGGCAACAGGAAGCAATCAAACGACTACTGACAAAAACGGGTAAATGAGAAATCCAAGCCACCGCCTGATCATGGGTTTGCGGAGAACAGGTGATTAATTCCGTTTCTAAATCTTGGGTTAACGCTTCTAGGGTTTTTTGCGCTTTAAGAGGGGTTTTTTCCGTTGGGGTTAAAACATACCGCGTGCCTTGAAATAAATCGGCTTGGGCGGCTTCTATGCCCTGTTGAGCCGTTCCCGCCATGGGGTGTCCACCGATAAAATTTGACCAAATCGGAGTTACCGCCTCTACAATCGGGGCTTTGACTGAACCCACATCGGTAAGAATCGTCTCAGAGGATAAAATCGGTTTTAACTGTTTAACAGTGGGAACAATTGCACTTATAGGCGTACAAATAAAAATTACTTCCGCTTCTCGCAACAGAGAAAAATCTGTACTCGCTTCATCCGTAATTCCCTTTTGACAAGCTAAAGCGCAAGTGTCGGAATGACGGGAAATTCCGAGAATATAATGAGAGCGCGATCGCAGCGTTAACCCCAATGAGCCGCCAATTAATCCTAAACCAATAATTCCAAGCTTCATGTTCTCTTTTTATAATTGTGGAGGTGACTTAAATAAAAATAAACGCAGTTCTCGTGACAGTAATAGAAGCAGAAGTCCATACGTCTCTCCGTACCTTTCTTCGGAACCAACCCCATCTCACCTGGCCCCACCAGCTAACGATGGCGCGTTTGGCGGCAAGAGCTTTACGTTTAAAACGACCAGCATTAATGCAAACGGGAAACGCATCGGGTTACTGTTTCAGTTACCTCACCCCTGCTCTTTTGTTTGCTCGTCCTGTTATTGTAGTGGCTCCCGAAAGAAAACAACAGTATCTGTTAGGCAGCGCGATTCCGCAATTAAAAGAATGGCTTGAAATTAATACTCCTGTTCAAACCCGAAAAACATTATCCTCACCCTCGCCAAAAAACGATTCGGGATTAATTGTGATCTCCCCTCAAGAGTGGTTACAGGAGCAACTTGCCGCTACTTTACCAGAAGGAATCCCCACTATCATTGATGAAGCCGATGATTTAGAAGAGTGGGCGCGAGAACAACTTACTCACCGTTTAACCAGTCGCCATTGGCATCAATTACTCCATGACTATCCTGAGAAAGCAGAAGTGATTCGCGATGTCAGAGTTGAGTTAACGAAAATGCTCTTCCATCGTCCCCAAAATCCTTATGAGTGCCTATTACTGAATCAACCCGAACAGGAAATCCTAGAAAAGTTATTTATCCTTCTCAAAGAAATTTCACCCCATCATCCCTTTTGTGAATTATTTAAGCAATCCCAACAGGATAATCAACTGCTTTGGGCCCAAATACAACGGGAACAAGGGGAATTCATGATTGGCTGTTGTCCCGTTTCTGTTAGAGAAATTTTAACGCCGATTTGGGAGAGACAACCCTTAGTCTTGATTGGAAGATTTTTAGATTGGGAAAAAGAAGCCCCCATTTATCGGCAACAGTTGGGTTTAGGGGAAATGACTTGCTTAAAGTTTTCTGGGGATGTCATCACCGAAGCCATTAATTTGTATCTTCCTTATGGGCTACCGATGCCAAATACAAAAGAGTTTCAACCGATTCTGCTTCGACATTTACGAGATTTATTAGTTCAAGAAGTTTTCACCGAGGGGTTAATTGTCATTTTAGTTAGTGATGTTCCTCTGAAACGACAACTAGCAACGGATTTAGCTGGGGAATTTGGCTCACGAGTGCGGTTAGAAGATACCCAATTGCAAGACAATGGGATTTTAGTGTGCAGTTGGCAGTTTTGGCGCGAACATCAACAAGAATTATCAACCCCGAAACTGTTGGTAATGACAACGATTCCCCTTCCCTCGATTGAAAACCCATTTGTCGCAGGACAAGTTGCCTACTATAAGCAAAAACGTCAAGATTGGTTTCGCTTATATTTGTTACCGACAGCCCTTAGAGAATTACAAAGAGCGGTTGTTCCCTTAAGAGAGACAGAGGGAGTGGTGGCTTTACTGGATAATCGGGTGCATCATCGTAGCTATGGCAAAACCGTTCTCTCAGCACTAGAACCTTATGAGCGCGTTAGTTATCAAAGTTTGACTGGCGACTCATTCGGTCATTACTTCCACCGTTCCACTGGGATCAAAGATCACTTCTAATTCTGCAATCGCTTCAATTTCTTCGGGGGTTGTTTCTTCTGAAAGGGCAGAAAGTAAGTTCGGTAAGGCTGGAACTTCTGTGATATTGCGATCAGGATCAGAAATTCCTTGATAAGCAATCACGTCCCCCTCAGATGTTACCCAAACCCGATAACTAAGAGGTTCTTGGACTAAGCCTTGGTCTTCCCAATTTTCTTCAATTGTCGTTTGTAACTCTTCTGCTAGAGCTTCAATTTCTTCAGTATTTTCCATCGCAGAAACAACTTCTAAGGTTTCTTCAATTCCAGAGGGGACAATTTCACCATTTTCACTTTCACCATCTGGGAGGGTTTCTTCTTCTCTGCGCTCGCGACTCTCGGTGACTTCAGCTTCTCGCATTTCGGGAACAGGAACCAAGAAAAGCGCGATCGCTGCGACAGTGAGACTTGCTACCCCAGTTAAAGCGGGAGTAGCTCTTTTCCTGAGGGGTTCTTCTTGACTGCGAAGGCGACGAGAATTGGGGTTGATACTAAGGGTTAATTCAGGTAAGGTTGTGCCATCATTTAAAAGTTGGTCAATGGCTTCAATGAGATCAAATAATTCAACGGTGTTTAAATCTACGGTTTCCGTTGTTTCAGGTTTTCCTTCTTCTTGATGGGTATATTGTAGGCGGTGGCGATTGGTTTCAGGAATTGGCTCTAGTTTAACTTTTTCCGAGACCCAATCTTGCTGATTTTTCGCGTTAATGCCGCTTAAAATATACTGGGCGTAATGATTGACCACACGAACTAAACTTTCAAGGAATTCGCGATCGCCTTTTAAGAGATTTTGCTCAGTTTTAGTCGTAAATCGACATTCTGCGTTCATTACCATGGACATTAAGGGTCGCCCATTACTCCCCTCATTGCCACTCATATCTTGCGCCCAACCATCGAGAATTAAAGAACAGTTGGGGAGACTATATTGACGGCGAATCGTCATCTTACCTCTCCATCAAATAAACTACACCATAACCGTTGTGTGCCGGCGGTTCCTGTGGCAAATAACAGTTTTCTCAGTAACGAAATGGCTAACTCATCCATTTGCTCAGGTGAAGCGAGATATTCAATAATTCTGGCACGGCGCGGATTCATCCGTCCTCGGAAATGAGCGCGAAATCGGTCTAGATACCACTTGAGACGAAGGTTTTGCCTAATCGGGAGTTCTTTTTCTCGCAATTGTTGTTCTGCTAGTAAGAGTTGACGGATGAGACAGGTAAGTTGGCGCGATCGCGCTGTGGCAATAATGGTTAAAGCCTTGGCTTGGTCTAATTGTAAATGTCGTCGCATATAAGAGCGTCGCCAAGGATTGGTACAGCGTAACCGCCACAAAACCACACGATTGGGAATAATATCGGCTAAATTAAACTGTTTTGCTGTCGCTAGCATCTTTTCTGAACTTGCTAATTCAAGAGCTTCTAGGGCAAGCAACAACAAATCAATCTCTTGGGCGGTGCGACCGGAACACCCTCGCACTGAGATGGGATAGTCGGGAAGATTTTCCCATAACCAAGGTCTCTGTTGGCTTAAAGGAACTTCGTTGGTCATTACATTTGCCGATGATTGGCTCATAGATTGCGTACTCAGGATACCAGCCTCTTTAATTTTCTCATCTACTGTAGCGCGAAACGCATTGAGAAATAAATTTTCTCCTTGAACTTGTTAATCTCAAATTAATCTGCTATAGTAGTAAAGCGCAAAACAAAAGCCGGGATAGCTCAGTTGGTAGAGCAGGGGACTGAAAATCCCCGTGTCCGCAGTTCAAATCTGCGTCCTGGCATTCTTATCAGGTCTGAAATCCCTAATATAGCTAAATTCTAGCTGTTCCCATTTACAGCGATACGATTTACGGCACGCTTGGGCAATTCGCAGTTTGGAGTTTGGACTCGATCTCTCGTTAGCAACGCAGCCAATGGGACACAGCGTTAAGGTTCATACAGATATTTATCACCATTGGATTAGCGAACGGCGGAGGATTATCGGAGTCATCAAGCGCGTTTTGCTCGATTTCCTCCTCAGTCATGTTGTTAACTCGCTCCCAATCCGTCAAGTCTTCCATCTGTTACAGTTCATTCCAAGTAACTCTGGTAATATTTTCTTCTTTTACAGCTGTTTGCCCTCCTTTTCCAAAGATTTAGGGGGATAATGTTCAACTGGTTCCATTTTTCTGAGAATCTCACCTCCTAAGCAGTGCTTATCCCAAAAAGCTTGTTCTTCTTCTTCTGTTTCAAAATCAGGTACAGTTTTCCAATTGTCGATTTCCTCTCGTTTTTCCGTTTGAGTCATGGTCCCTCCTGATAGCGTCTTTGTTCTTTTTTGGTTGCCCTGTAAGCGGTAATTACTCGAATTTTGCCGTTTCGGATGGTATAAATAACTGTTAAGATGCGTCCTGTCTTAGTTTGCCCTAAAGTCGCAAATCTTTCTTCTTGACCCACGCTATAGGCTTTAGCCTTCAAGCGGCTTAGATCGCTGAAAATTTGCTCTACTTCTGTAGCACTAATCTGATGATTGGCAATATGATCAAGGTTAGCTTTATCCCATTCAAATTTCATCACTCTCTACATACATTGTAGTTTGACTGCTATAATTGGCTAACGAACAATTAAACCTTCTAAATCTTTTAGGGTTAATTGAGGTTCTTTTTCCGCCTTTTTTTCTTTCTTTAACATTTATAGTCATTCCAAATAAAAACCAAACAGTTGATCTGGTGCAATTTCCTGATCTAGCTTTGGCTTACTATGTAGAAGTGTACGGAAATTAATTGAAATGACTATAGTCCTGTGTATCCAAGCAAGGTTGAAAAGAAACTTTTAGTCGATCGCGCTGTTAATACTCTCCAAGAAAAAGGATTACTTTAACTTCACCACTTCTTTGCGATCGCTGCATCCTCGTTGAGTCAACAAATCAGTAACCGTTCCCACTAGGATTCGCCGTTCATTGACAGCAAATTTAACAGTCGCGCGATCGCGCCC
>JBKHER010000196.1:0-5425 GCA_046540715.1 Halothece sp. | reverse complement strand
GGAATTAAAGGGGGGAATTGAAGGGGGGTACAACTGATTTAGTAGGGCTATATAATTGAGGTTAAGTTTTCGTAGTCTCATGAGAACATTAATTACTCTTCCGTCTTTAGCTATTTTACTGTGGGCAAATTTCGCCACGGCGGTCACCCCTCAATCTTTAGATAGTACAGAATCTTGTGATTTGGAAGTTACACAGGGATTTCAACCAGGATTTCAAATTCGCGCCCAGCAAGAAGAAGAAATTGTCAGTGCTAGAACTCCCTCACAAACTCAAATGACAATTCCCAGTCTCTGGTGGCCAACTCAACAGTTTGATGATAGTAATTTAATTAATTATTGGCAAGCGAATCGTCGCACAAAAGTTATTACGATTATTGTTAGTAATCGTGGTTGGAGAGGTTTAAACTATTTACAGCAGTACAGCCTAGTGAATAAGTTTGGAACAGTGGCTAGGGACTATAATTACAATTTAGCGATTTTGAATTCACAAGAAGATTGTCTTGCTATTTATACTTGTGAGTTTAATGAAACATTGCCGGATTGTCAGCTAGAAATAAAGTAATCCTAAATGACATAAAAATCCCCTCCCAGCAGGATAGGAGAGGATAGCAAGTTCCAAGTTAGCCATTGAAGGATAATTATTCGTTAGAAGACTTAAAATTGTTAACCCATTCTCGCACCTGTTCAGCAGCAATTTCTCGCGCTCCTAAACCAAAGGCTAGCGCGATCGCGACAGCAACTGCTCCTAATAATAACCCAAATGCTAAGTTAACAATATTGGGCGCAATTCCCATCTGCTGTAACCCCAAAGCTAAACTAAAGGCAATAATGACAATACGAGCCGCCTGGGCAAGAGTGCGACTTTGTCTGATGCCAGAACTCAGGGTGAGGTTAAAGGCAAGATTAGCAAAGTATAACCCAATTGCAAAGATAATTAAACCAGCAATAATTTGTCCTGAAACAAGAACAATGCCAGCAACTAAGTCAGTGAGGGCTTGGATATCAAGGATATTGACCGCTGCTAAAGTGGCAAACAGCATTAACCCGACAAGGGTAATGATTCCCATTAACTCTGAGGGAGTTCGTCTGGGAACAGGAGATTCAGTAGTTTCTCCTTGATCGGTAATAATTGTGTCTGCTTCATCACTTTCGCCAGCAGGACGTTGTAAGCCTAACCAAGTCGGAATATTATTAAAGCCCACATTGGTGAGGAGATTGGTGACAAATTCACTGACATATTGGGCCAGAAAGTAAGTAATGAGAAGAACTAAAGTAGCTGTAAAGATTCTCGGTAGGGTGTTGAGTACCTGATCCAACATTGCCACAGCAGGTTGGGAAATGGCTTGGATGCGGAGAGCCTCTAAGGCCGCGATCGCGACAGGAATTAAAATCAGCACATAGACCACTGTCCCAACAATCCAAGATAAAGACTGGATTTGACCGGTTCCAGATAAGCCAACCCGACTACCAAGTTGATCTACCCCCGCACTGGTGAGAAGGTTAGTAACAATTTTTCGGACAATCTGAGCAATAAACCAGCCAATTAGACCAATTAAAATGGCAGCAAAGATATTGGGTAGGATTCCCAGAATATTATTAACTAATTCTTGAACTGGGCGTAAAGTTCCTTCTAACTCTAAGGTACTTAGAACTGAGGGTAAGAAAAGCAGGAAAATTAACCAATAGAGGGTATTTCCAACAGCCTCACTGACGGTCAATTCATTGTCGGTATCAGTGCTACCAAGTTGTTCCCCAAAACGTTGATCAATATCAAATGCTCGCAAAATCCGAACCGTTAAAATTCTCACTAGGGTTGCCAATAGCCAAGCAATCCCAAGGAGAATTCCTGCTGCCCCAATTTGAGGTAAAAAGCCTGTTATTTGATTAAGAAGAGTATTAAGAGGTTCTGTGACTACATCAAGCTGTAGTATTTGTAAAGCACCAACAAGGACAAATAGTCGAACCAACCACAGAAATATTTCACCAATCCAGTATTCTACCGCAATTGGCTCTTCCCCCTGTTGACCAGTGAGCCAAGTTGCAATGCGGTTATCAATTTCGGTCTTTTTCAGCAGCTTCTTAATTCCCCCTCGGACAAGCCAAGCAACGGGCCACCAGCCAATAATAAAAATGAGTAAAGCAGATATGATAGTAAGACCCCCTTGAGCAAAGAGGGTTTCCAATTCACTCGCTATCCCTTCGCCAATCTCAGCTAAGGGGTTATCACTCTGTGCTAATAACTTTGGCGGTTGGGTAAAGAGAATGGAATAATTAGCGATAATCATGGTTTTTCTTGATATAGCAAAGATTGTGTACAGTTAGTCAAGTATTAAGCACCTATTAAGGGCTTTATCATATCAAATCCGTTTGATTAATTGGCATAGCGAGCAAGATGCTCGCACTCCTCAAACGATTGGTAAGTGTAGTGGGAGCGTCTCGCTCCCTAACTCCAAAATCAGGGTTAATTTCTCGGATTTGATATCAGTTTAGGATTACCAATAATGGCATTCAGAAATGAATTTCGGGTTTATTCTAACTGATATTTGCCAACTTCTCCTTTAAAATTTGAAATTAAGAGACTGTTCCTAAAGAAAATCTACGTTGGATACTAGAACATTATTGGGAGATTTCAAAGTCTAATTTTCTCCTTAATTCAGCAAGCCCTAGTGACAAGATTTTGAGCTTTAAAAAATTTTTTCAACTGGGCTAATTGATGAGCGCGATCGCGTCTGTGGGATCACCGCCACCATTGGGATTGGTTATGGTGTAGAGTGGGCAATGTTTACCTTTTTTTGATGAATAATGCTCTGGGATAATTCGTTGGGCTGGTTTCCATCTCCTGAACAACAGCAACAGTTTGAGCAACTGTATCAGCAAATTCTTGCTGGTAATCAGAAACTCAATTTAACCCGCATTACTGAACCCGAAGCCTTTTGGGAAAAACATTTATGGGACTCTTTGCGTGGACTAACTCCCCTTAATTTAGAACCCTTAGCAAGGGTTTCTATCATTGATATTGGGACGGGTGCAGGCTTCCCTGGACTTCCCTGCGCGATCGCGCTTCCGAATGCTCAAGTTACCTTATTGGATTCTACCCGTAAAAAAATTGCTTTTCTCAAAACCTTAATTACCGAATTGGGGTTCTCGCAAGTGAGCGCGATCGCGGGTAGAGCTGAAAATATGGGCAAACACCCCCTATACCACAGGCAATATGATTTTGCCTTACTACGAGCTGTTTCTTCTGCTTCTACCTGTGCCGAATATGCTTTACCTTTCTTGAAGCCTGAAGGCATTGGTGTCCTTTATCGCGGACGTTGGAGCGAAGAGGAAGAACAAGCCTTAACCCAAACCCTTGATCAACTCGGGGGTGAAATTTATCATATCGAAGCCTTTTCGACTCCCTTAAGTAACAGTCAGCGTCATTGTATTTATCTGAAACGAGTCCAACCATGAAAAAACTTCAGGGAGTCTTGCCATGTTTCGACCCCTGAAGCTCTCCCGTTCGATTACTCCTCACTCACCACTAGCTATAGGTTAACGAGATGTCATTCAAAAGACAGAGAACTAAGTGACAGTTTTCTAATTGGCTTACTTAATGATGACTTGAACTGGATGTTACTTCCTCCTTAAATTGAGGAACGCCTGCTTTCTGTTCTTTCGTCCAAACTGAGGTACAAGGGATTTTCGAGAGATCCGCGTTGTCGGCATATTTTTTGGCAATTTCTGTGACTTCGTGGAGTAACCCTTCAGCTAAAGTGGTGGGTTTCAAGCCCATCTCTAAGAAACAGCTATTATCTACTTTCAGATCATTTTCTGCTGCTTCTTTGCGGGGGTTTTCTACATACGCCACTTCTGTATCCGTTAATTTGCCAATGAGGCGGGCTAAATCGCGAACCCGATGGGTTTCCGTCATCTGGTTGAGAATCTTCACTCGTTCCCCTTTTTCGGGGGGATACTGCAGCGCCAACTCAATGCAGCGTACGGTATTTTGAATATGGATAAAGGCGCGAGTTTGTCCGCCTGTTCCATGCACGGTTAAAGGATAACCAATCGCCGCTTGCATCAAGAACCGATTAAGCACTGTTCCATAATCCCCATCATAATCAAAACGATTAATGAGCCGTTCATCTAGCTTTGTCTGTTCAGTATCGGTTCCCCAGACAATTCCTTGGTGTAAATCAGTGACACGCACCCCATCATTTTTGTTGTAATAGGCGAACAACAATTGATCTTGGGTTTTGGTCATGTGATAGACACTACCAGGATTGGGGGGATAAAGGATTTGTTGGGGGATGCGTTCTCCATTTTCCGTGACTACCTCAATATCAAGATAGCCTTCAGGAATTTTCATTCCAGCGGTTCCATAACCATAAACTCCCATCGTTCCTAAGTGAACTAAATGGGTATCTAGTCCTAACTCAGCGATCGCGCAAAGCGCATTATGAGTGGCATTAATGTTATTATTAACGGTATAGCGCCGATGGCGAGGAGATTTCATCGAATAAGGGGCAGCCCGTTGTTCGGCAAAATGCACGATCGCGTCTGGTTGTTCTTCACTCAGTAACTTCAGTAAGCGATCATACTCCTCGACAATATCAATTTTATGGAATTGGATTTCCTTCCCACTAATCTCTTTCCAGGCTTGCAGACGCACTCCCATGGGCGAGATAGGAGTCAAAGACCCCGCTTCTAACTCATTATCAATATTACGGCGAGATAAATTATCGACAATAATCACCTCATGTCCCGCATTCGATAAATGGAGAGAAGTGGGCCATCCACAAAAACCGTCGCCACCAAGAATCACTACTTTCATAATTAACCAAAACCTATTTTAAAATCACTTCATTACTGGGAGCATTTTACCAGTAGAGCGTTGATACTCATATCCTATTAGGTAGCTTATTATACCATATTCCTTACTATTAGTCATTAGTCAACGCGATCGCGCAGAGACTAATCATTATTTAAAGGATATCTAGTCATTAATTCCTCAAAAGTATAAGGACATTGTTTAGGAATATCCAATTGATATTCTCGTAAAACAACTCGTCTAGCCCTTTCATATTGTTTAGCAAGATCGAGTTTATCTAAAAGCGTCTTCGTTAATCTATCTTCAATTTCATCTTGAAAATTATCCACTTCTTTAAGCCAGTGATTACGAGGATAAATTTCTTGAGAATAATCAAGTTTTATTCTGTGTTCTATAAGCCGTTTCAAGAAGCTATTCACAGCGTTAAGTTTCTCATTTCCCAAGTCTTCTATTTCCTCTTTGAGATGTTCCCAATCAAGTGCTTCAATATTATGTTCCTGTAAAGCCGCTGCTTGCATCTTAGTCCATTCTAGAAAATCTGTTTCGTAAAGGTTTTTCATCGTTATTGGTTATTTGTTATTTGGCTACAAAGGACAACTTTTTAGTCTTCTA
>JBKHER010000195.1:0-5465 GCA_046540715.1 Halothece sp. | reverse complement strand
CCTAACCCCCCTTTGTAAGGGGGGAATTAAAGGGGGGAATTGAAGGGGGGTACAAATGATTTAGGATTGCTATATAGGTTTTTCGTTGCTTTTGGTTCATGAACTTACTCTATCATTTTACAGTTTCTGATCTAATTTTTCCACTGCAACTATGCTTCGGCTTCTAAAAAGTCTCTCAATTGTCCTAACCAATTAATTAAATTATCTAACTGCTGTTGTGTTTTCAAAACCCCTAACCCCCGAACTGTGACTTTTCCCTTACTATAAACAAATCGCGAAGCAATATGACTGGGGAGATGTTCTTGCAGTTTTTTCCAAGCAGGTTCTTCCATAGGGGTTTCTAAAGCAACGTGCTGTTTTCCTTCGGGTTTGATGCGCGAAAAACCGAGAGACTTGGTAATTTGTTTTAACTCCATTACCTGTAATAATTGTTGGACAGGGGAGGGTAATTCCCCATAACGATCGCGCCAATCTTTTCTGATTTGATCTAATTCTTTCTTACTATTTGCCATAGTAACCGTGCGATAGGCATCCATTTTTTGATCCATATCGGTAATATAATTACTAGGCACAAACGCCGTTAATTTGAGATCAATTTGTGTATCTTCCACTTGCGGAATATCTTCCCCTTGGACTTCCTGAATTGCCTCTTGTAACATACTCATATACAGATCAAAGCCCACGGCATTCATTTGTCCCGATTGTTTTGATCCTAATAATTCTCCCACGCCACGAATTTCTAAATCGCGCATAGCGAGTTGATATCCTGATCCGAGTTGCGTAAATTCTTGTAACGCCCGTAATCGTTTTTTCGCCGTATCGCTTAGAGTGCTTTGTTGGGGATAAAATAACCACGCATGGGCTTGAATCCCAGATCGCCCAACTCGTCCTCGTAGCTGATACAGTTGGGATAACCCGAATTTTTGCGAGTCTTCCACAACAATGGTGTTCACGCGAGGAATATCTAATCCTGACTCAATAATTGTCGTACAAACTAAGATATCCGCATCGCCATTATTGAAGGTTAACATGGTAGATTCTAATTCCGCCTCCTCCATTTGTCCATGCGCGATCGCGATTTTTGCCGTGGGAATCATTTCCCGAATTCTGGTTGCAATCTCTTCAATCCCTTCCACCCTCGGAACCACATAAAACACTTGTCCACCGCGATCTAATTCATTCCGAATCGCCGTTCTAATCGCTTCAGGATCATAGGGAGAAAGATGGGTTTTAATGGGACGACGAGAGGGAGGCGGCGTAGTAATTAAACTCATTTCCCTAATCCCCGAAAGCGACATATAGAGGGTGCGAGGAATGGGGGTAGCAGTGAGGGTTAAAACATCCACCTCAGTTTTCATAGACTTAATTTTCTCTTTTTGATTCACCCCAAAACGTTGTTCCTCATCCACCACCAACATTCCTAAATCTTTGTATTTCACACTTTTATTTAGCAGTTGATGGGTTCCCACCACCACATCTAATTCTCCTGTGGAGAGACGCTTGAGAATATCTTTCCGTTCATTGCTAGTGCGAAACCGATTCAGTAAGCCAATATTAATGGGATAGGGGGCAAAACGTTCTTTGAGGGTATGATAATGTTGCTGAGTAAGAATGGTTGTTGGCGCGAGAAAAGCTACCTGTTTCCCTGCCATGAGAATCTTAAAAATGGCACGAATGGCAACTTCGGTTTTGCCAAACCCAACATCCCCACAAATGAGGCGATCCATGGGGAGATCACTTTCTAAATCCCGTTTCACATCTTGAACCGCTTTTAATTGATCAGGGGTGGGTTGATAGGGGAAAGAGTCTTCTAATTCCTCTTGCCAAATAGTATCGGGGGGATAGGCATAACCAGAAAGCTGCGATCGCTTGGCATATAAATCTAGCAGATCAATGGCAACTTTTTTAACGGCTTTTTCTACCTTATTCTTAGTATTCTGCCAAGATTTCCCCGACATCTTATTCAGTTGCGGTTTCCCCTCTCCTAGATGACGGTAACGAGAGAGAGATTCTAAACTGTCGGCAGGAACACGCAATAAACCATCGGCATATTCCACAACCAGATACTCTCTCGTTTCCCAACTTTCCAGCTTGATAAACTTCCCCACGCCATGCTGACGGTGAACGACATAATCCCCCGGACGCAGTTTATTGAGATCAACTTGTTTTGACGCTGCCCTTCGTCGTTTGCGAACATAACCCGAAGTGGCGAGAACGTGCTGCCCAAAAAATTCTCGATCGGTAACAACCGCAATACGGAAGGTGGGAAGAACAAAGCCTTCTAACTCACCTAATCCTGAGTATTTCACCGCAACAGCAGTCTGATCGCGCTGTAACTTATCAATGGCAGGATAATCTTTAGCATTGGGAACAAATTGGGCGGGACAATCGTGTTCTTGTAATAGGGAAACCGATCGCGATGGTTGTGCGGAAATAATCCAAGTATTATAGTTTTGGAGAGTAATCCCACTATAAATTTCTCGTTGTCCGCGAATAATCTCCGCAAGTTTGGCGAATTGATGGGGATTAACAGGAAAAGGACGACTGGCGAGGTTGGTTCCTTGATCCCTTTCTTCGCTAATTTCTGAGACGTAGAGGCGATAAAAGGGTTCGGCTTTTTGTAAGCAAGTTTGTAAGTCGTAGTGGAGACGGGGAAGGGATTGGGTGTATTCTTGATATTGATCTTCAGTGTGTTCTAACCAGCGATCGCTGTGTCCTTGACATTGTTGTGGTTCATCTAGTACCACTAAGGTATTCTCAGGGAGATAGTCCAGTAAGGAAGCCGGTTTAGGATAGGCAAACCCTAAAAAACGGTGCATTCCGTCAGGATAGTTTAAATCACTGAAATCCGTTGCTTCTTCGAGATGAGCATTTACCTGATCTAGATTTCCCTGTGCAATAATCCCTTTGGCAATGAGAGGAGAATAGCTAGTGGGGGTTAAGCTGAGGCTTTCAATTTGATCAAGGGAACGCTGACTAACCGGATCAAACTCTCGCAACTGTTCTAATTCATCTCCAAACCATTCCAAACGAATGGGTAACTCGGAAGCAACGGGAAAAATATCCACTAAATCCCCTCTTCTTGCCCATTGTCCTTCCGTTTCTACTACGGAGGCGCGTTCATACCCTAATTCCGTGAGGCGATGATCAAGGGTTTTACTGTCAAGGGTAAGCCCTTTTTGGAAAGAAAGACAGGCTTTTTCAAAAATTTCTGGAGGGGGAAGATGTGGCTGCAGCGATCGTTCCGTGGCGACAATGGCTGTGGGCGTTTCTGGCTGCTGAATCAGATTGAGTAAAATTTGAATCTGCCCCCAAATCATCTCCGATTCAGGGGTCAAGGGTTCGTAGGGCGTGGCTTCGGAAGTAGGATAAAACTGGACAGTTTCCCAGTTCATACTTTGTAATTGGGTTGCCCAACGCCCTGCTTCTTCTAGAGTGGCACAGATAACGAATAAGTGGGAGGAAGGCTGACTAAATGCAGACGCAATGAGTCCTTTGGGAAGGCGAGGGATTCCTGTTAGAGTAAGACTATGGTCTTTTTCGAGGGTTTGGCGAAGTTCTTGGGTCAAGCGCGATCGCGCTAAGGTCTTTATAACAGAAGCAAAAGCCATGAATGATCAAGTTTCAGCAGGATTTCGTTTTTAATTTTAACAATTGATTCTCCCTCGGGAATGCCGACAATTCCTCTTAATCCTTTAATGATTCACTAATTTGGCTCAAATGTCTGAAGAAATCCCTAATGTCATCGCTGTTAATAATGCGTTCTACCAAGCCTTTGAAAAAAAGGATCTTGCCTTAATGAAACAAACTTGGTGGCAAGGAGAAGGAAGTATTTGTATTCATCCCGGTGGGAATTTAATCCGAGGATGGGAAAAGATTCGGGCTTCTTGGGAAAAGATTTTTCAGAATACTGATTATTTAGAAATTAATACAGAAGTGGTTACAATGGAAGTTGATTACGCTGTTGCCTATGTAATTGTCATTGAAAATGTCATGCAAGTTAATCGGGGTCGAAAATTAAAAGCCCAGTCTCTGGCTACCAATAGTTTCCGTAAAATGGCTCAAAAATGGTATTTAATTCACCATCATGGCAGCCCCATTATGAACTCTTAACTTAATTTTACCGATCAGCATGAACATAATCCACAAAATAAAATCTCGGTTCTAACCAAGATTTCAAACCGACATATCCCCCTAAACTCAATAAAGCTGTTAATCCGAAAAATAAGCGTAGTCCTAACCCATTGCTAGCAGGAAGAATAGTGGCTATAACTAGCGCGATCGCGCTCCAAGTGAGCAATCCCCCTTCTAGGCGATGGATATTTTTGAGAGCTTGGCGACAACTCCCACAAATTACCGTATGCTGATGATAGCGATCCAGTAAGAGGTTTCGATCCCGCTTCAGATCACTGTTAACAGGGTTGATCTGTCCCCAAGGCAATTGCGGACTATATCGATCTAACCAACGGCGAAACTCAATCACCATTCGATCTGCAGTGGTTGGTAATTGATAAGCAGTTTTCCAACTTTCTGCTACAGACTGTTTTAATTTTTTTTCTTGCTCGTGTAATAGAATCATATCCCCATCGAGAACAAAATTACGGGTTTGGATATGTTCCCACCAACGCGGAATGAGGTAATGCGCTCTTTTGGCAAAATTACGAGAAAACTGCGCTATAATCCGTGAACGTCCGCCACTAACTGGAAGACAGTAAGTAATCAAACCTAATTTGCGATTAGATCCAATATCAATTTCATATTCCAAGTGACAAGGCGGCGTAAAGGTAATGGTACTTTTGACACCGCGATCCACTTCCGCTTGAATGCAATTTTTATCTGATTGCAGAATTTTCATAGGAACTGGCGTAGCGCGATCGCGATTTCCCTGAATGCCATGATGAGCAAAGGGAACATGAGAGGGATCCGCCACATTTTCGATAAGAGTTTGCCAATCATATGCCAACTCTCTCACCATTGATGACCAGACCACGCCTTGGCTGGGATCAATTTGTGGGGAAAGGGGTAAAGGCTGTTCTTTGGCTATCTCTGCTGATGTGGCATCCGGCCAAACCCACAATAAACCATTGGCTTGTTGAGTCGGAAGAGAAGTCGCACAAAAAGACTGACCTTTGATTAGATCAGGATTCTCTGCTTGCGGGATTTGTGTACAATTTCCTTCTCCATCGAATTGCCAGCCGTGATAGCTACACATCAGATTGCCCGTTTTTTCATCTACTCGTCCTTCACTCAGTGGCGCTAACCTATGAGGACAGGCATCGACAAAAACTTGATACTGATCACTATAGCGTGGTTTCCACACCACCAAGGACTGCTCTAAGAGAGTAATGGGCGTCGGATAGTTCGGATCAAGGTCTTCCACGGGCATTAGAGGATACCAGTGCTGAAAAAAATTAAATTGATCTGCCATTTGGATTACAAAAACTCACTGTTATCCCTAATTTTAC
>JBKHER010000194.1:0-5471 GCA_046540715.1 Halothece sp. | reverse complement strand
CCAATTTAGACTATCTGCGAGATAGCTTAAACCGATTAAAGCGAAGTTTACAACGTTTGTAAAATTGGTTATTGGTTATTGGTTATTGGTTATTGGTTATTGGTTATTAGTCATTAGTTATATGAAATCCACCTATGGTTGCTACACCCCCCTGAAATCCCCCCAACCCCCCTTATTAAGGGGGGCAAGGGGGGATCGGTATGTAGCATACACAGTTCCATTTCATATTATTTGTTCACTGATTACTGGTCACTGATTACTGGTCACTGATTACTGGTCACTGGTCACTGATTACTGGTCACTGGTCACTGGTCACTGATTACTGGTCACTGATTACTGGTCACTGGTCACTGGTCACTGGTCACTGGTCACTGGTCACTGATTACTGGTCACTGATTACTGGTTACTGGTCACTGGTTACTGGTCACTGATTACTGCGGACTACGACCATAAAGATAGGTTAACATTCCCAATCGATCGCGCAATTGATCCGTTAACTCATCCCGACGATAGCACCAGGCCCAATTCTCCCCTATACTACTCGGAGTATTCATCCGAGCCTCGCTTCCTAAACCGAGAACATCCTGTAAGGGAATAATTGCCTGATTTGCCACGGATCCCAACGCTAAACGAATCATACTCCAATGGATGCCTTCCGAGCTAATTCCCCCTAAATACTGGCGCACAATCTCTTTTTGTTGAGCATTGCGTTTCTTATACCAGCCCACGGTCGTATCATTATCGTGAGTTCCCGTATAAACGATGCAATTGCGATCATAGTAATTAAAGGGTAAGTAGGGATTTCCAGGCCCATCATCAAAAGCAAAGTGTAATACCTTCATCCCCGGAAAATTAAACTTCGCCCGTAACGCCTCCACCTCATCGGTAATAATCCCTAAATCCTCAGCAACAATCGGTAACTCCCCAAGTCTGTCTCGTAAGATATTAAAGAACTTTTCTCCAGGGGCTTTCACCCAATGACCATTGCGAGCATCTTCTTCTCCTTCAGGAACCGCCCAAAATGACTCAAACCCACGGAAATGGTCAATTCGCAGTAAATCTACATAATCGAGAGTTCCCTCAAAGCGGTGTAACCACCAGTCAAAGCCATTGGCTTCCACTTGTTCCCAGTTATAAACGGGGTTGCCCCACAGTTGTCCCCCTTCACTAAAATAATCGGGGGGAACGCCCGCCATCATCGACGGTTGTAGGGTTTCGGGATCAAGGCAAAAGATCTCTTGATGCACCCAAACCGCCATACTATCATGGGCAACATAAATGGGAATATCCCCAAGGATTTTAATTTGTCGTTCATTGGCGTAAGATTTCAGGGCTTGCCACTGACGGTAAAACTCAAACTGGAGATACTTATGATAATAAATCTCCCATCCTAAGTGTTTTTTCCATTCTTCTAGGGTTTTGGGATCGCGCTTGGCTAGCCCTTCTTCCCATTCATGCCAACTAATTCCCCCATTAGCGTCTTTGAGCGCCATAAAGAAGGCAAAATCTTCCACCCAATACTCATGTTTATAGCAAAAGTCATGGTAGGGGCTGCGCTGATCTTCAGGTAATTCGGCAAACCGTTCAAACGCCTTCCGTAATAGGGGCATTTTCACCGCTTCCACGCGATCGTAATCTACTTTTTCCATGGGCATTTCTGGAAAATTTGCCAAATCCTCAGTGGTTAATAACCCAAACTCTACCAATTTGTCAGGGCTGATTAACAAATGGTTTCCAGCTAAAGCTGAATAGGATAAATAAGGAGAATTCCCAAAACCAGTTGGTCCTAAGGGAAGCACTTGCCAAAGTTGTTGCCCACTGCCGGCTAAAAAATCAATAAATTCGTATGCTTCCTTCCCTAAATCTCCAATTCCGTAGCGACTGGGAAAAGAAGTGGGGTGTAATAAAATTCCGCTTGCTCGCTCAAGTTCCATAACGTTCGGTTTAATTCTACCTAATACGAAGGTTATCTTAACCTCCCATAGACACTTTGACATTCTCTTGCCCAGAACACAAGCCATAATTTTCAGGTTTGATGGGACTTGTTAAGAAAAATCAAAAAATTTTCCCCTATCCCAATTCCCTTGGGTTAAAGTAAAGGCGTAAGCAGGTTGGGCATTTATTGCCAACTCAAAAACAATGCTCGTTATTTATATTGCCTGTTCCCTCATCGGTGGTATTTTTGTTCTTTTATCCGTATCTGGTGGGTTTGAAGGCTTTGACGCTGAAGCAGATGCCGATGCCGACGTTGATATGGATGCCGATGCCGATATGGACGGAGAGGCTCTCGATGATGTGGACTTTGGTACTCAGCCAGAGACCAAGCAAGCAAGGTTTTCTTCTCGTAAAAAGCGCTGGCTACCCTTTTATAGCTTTAAGTTTTGGACATTTGGTGTCTGTTTCTTTGGTTTAACTGGACTGGCTTTAACCTTACTGGAACCCAATTTAGGACAAGGAATCATTGGCGCGATCGCGCTTGCCATGGGGCTGGTCATTGGGACAGCCATGGCCTGGTTATTACGAATTTTAGGCGGAAATTACACCAATAGTATCACCCGAACCGAGGATTTAGTCGGGGCGGTGGGAACAGTAGAAATCCCCTTTAATACCAATAGCCGAGGGAAAGTCCAACTTCCTCTGAAAGGTTCAACAGTTGCTTTTTCCGCAATGACCGAAGAAGAAGCCGAATTTCAACCAGGAGATCAAATTCTCGTGGTTTCCTTTTCTGATAATAAAGTTTGGGTCGTCTCAGCTAAAGCCCTACAAGAAGAAAATTAACTCACCACTGGAGTCAATCAGATTATGAGTCAAGAACAACCCATGGAAACTCGAACTGAAGCTAGGGTAGAATCGTCTCCCCTTAATATCGAAGCTAATCCCCAAATGCTCAATACGGGCTGGATTATTGCCATTGTCATTATTTTGTTAGCGGCAGTGGGCTTAATTAATACCCTAATTCAAATTTGTGATCCCAATAAAATTCTCATTATTTCAGGTCGCAAATATAAGCGGGAAGATGGACAACAATTAGGCTATCGAGTTATTTATGGCGGACGCACCTATCGCATCCCTATTCTCGAAAGTGTCGAAACCATGGATTTAACGGCTATGCCCGTTCCCATTGAAGTAACCAATGCCTATGCCAAGGGAGGAACCCCCCTGAATATTCAAGCCATTGCCAATGTTAAAATCTCCCGCGATTGGTCATTAGTTGGGAATGCCATTGAACGCTTTTTAGGGCGCGGTCATGCTGAAATTTCCCGTGTGGCTAGGGAGACACTAGAAGGAAACTTGCGTGGCGTTGTGGCGACCTTAACTCCAGAACAGCTTAACGAAGATCGCCTTCAATTTGCTGAACGGATTGCTAAGGATGTCTCCTCGGATTTGGCGAAATTGGGCTTACAACTAGATACCCTCAAAATTCAAAGTGTCTCGGATGATGTGGATTATCTTAACTCCATCGGACGACGACAAATTGCCACCATTGTTCGGGATGCTGAAATTGCTGAATCCAACGCGATCGCGGAAGCTGAACAAGTGGAAGCCGACTGTAATCGCCAAGCAGCAGTTGCCGAAACGGAAACTGCCACGGCGACTGAAGAAAAAGAAAATGAATTGCGACGGATCACAGCAGAAGTCGGCAAAGAAGCGAAAGTGGAAGAAGAACGCACCGCCGCTGCCGCCGAAGAAGCCAGAGCAAGAGCGCAACAAGAATTACAAGCTGTCAGGGCTGAGTTAGAAAAAGCCCGATTAGAGGTAGATGAAATTCTCCCAGCGCAAGCCCAAAAACAAGCCAATGAACTGCAAGCAAAAGGGAATGCCGCGAAACTAGCTGAGAATAATAAGGCTTCGGCACAAGTTAACGAAATGTTAGCCCAAGTCTGGCAAGAAACAGGCGTTGATGCCTCTGAACTCTTCCTTGTCCAACAAATGGAGATGATTCTCAAGCAAGCAGCGCAAGTTCCCCACCGCCTGCATCTAGGAGAGGTCACCGTCATTGACAATGGCGATGGTAAAGCGCTGGCTTCCCTCTCCAATGCCTATCCTGAGATGATTCGCCAGTTCTTAAAACAATCAGAAGAAACCTTGGGGCTTACGCTTTCTGGGAAAAAAAATAAAGAGACTAAACAAACTGAAACCGAGGAAGATCAAGCATGAATATCATTGTTACCCTCTTAATTCTACTCTTTGGTGGTGCAGGAACCATTTCCCTTGTCATCAAAAATCTTTATTATATTTGTCAGCCCAGTGAAATTCTTATTTTTGCTGGCACTCGTCAACCTGTTGCTGGTGGCGGCAGCGTCGGCTATCGCTTAGTCAAAGGGGGAAGTAGTATCCGCCGACCCCTTTTAGAAAGGGTTTTTCGTATGAGTCTCACCAACATGATTATTGAGTTAAAGGTGACCAATGCTTATTCTAAGGGAGGGATTCCCTTAAAAGTAGATGGCGTGGCAAATATTAAAGTGGCTGGAGAAGAACCCACCATTCACAATGCCATTGAACGGTTATTGGGGAAAACCCAAAAAGAAATTGAAACCATTGCCCAGCAAACCCTAGAAGGGAATTTGAGAGGGGTGCTTGCGAGTCTTACCCCAGAAGAACTCAATGAAGATAAAATGGCATTTGTTCGCAATCTCTTAGATGAAGCTGAAGACGACTTGCAAAAATTAGGCTTAGTCTTAGATAATCTACAAATTCAGAATATCTCCGATGATGTGGATTATCTTAACTCCATTGGGCGCAAACAACGGGCAGATTTACTCCGAGATTCCCGCATTGCTGAAGCGAATACCAAAGCCGAATCGGCATTAAAAGCTGCAGAAAACAAGAAAAATACCTCCCTGCGACAAATTGAAGCTAAAATTGAAACCACTCGCGCTGAAGCTAACCGTCGCTTGCAAGATGCGCTCACTCAAAGACAAGCCAGAATTGCCGAAGCCGAATCCGAGATTGCCGCAGAAGTAGCAAAAACCCAAGCGAATTTATCAGTACAGCAGGAAAGACGGAAGCAAGTGGAACAGCAACTACAGGCTGATGTCATTGCCCCTGCAGAAGCGGACTGTCAACGCGCCCAAGCTGATGCGAAAGGACAAGCGGCGAGCATTATTGAAGATGGGAAAGCTCAAGCCGATGGTTTAAGAGCCCTTGCTGAGTCTTGGAAGGCTTCTGGAGAAAATGCCCGCGAAATCTTCCTCTTCCAGAAACTCGAACCGCTATTATCGAGTATGGTTAACACTGTGCCTGATATTGATGTGCAGAAAGTAACTGTGATTGACCCTGCCAATGGGGGAAATGCCACTAAGTTAGCCGCGTTTATGGAACAGCTACGGGAAAGTACAGGAATTGATATTCCAGGAACTGTAGAAGGTTTTGGTCAAACCAATAAGTCTCAAAATCAGCAGGAAGACTTTTCAAACTCCATTGAAAACTAACAAGTTCCGACGGGTTTCGGTTAGGGCATTATGAGAACA
>JBKHER010000193.1:0-5504 GCA_046540715.1 Halothece sp. | reverse complement strand
AATTAATAATGAATTTTAGCTACTATGCGACTTGTTAAAGTTACGTTTCCCTATCAAAAAGTTTATTTCTGGCATCTTAATCACTCAGCGCCAAATCGAATGCATCAATGGGAAGATGTAAAATTTTAATTTGATCCAGAATGCAAAGATTGTGATGCTTGGGTGGTTTGGCAAAGTCATCAAGGATTAACTGAAGCAGAGACAGTTAATTGCCCGCCGAATAATACAATTATTGTCCTTTATCCACAGCGATCCGTTGAACAAGAAGTTCCTCAACTGGAACAGATTCTTTCCTTTTGTAATCTGTCTCGTTTTTATCTCAACGAACTTCCTGATGGGGTGTCATTGGGTCAAGACCTCCTGCGTTTAATTGTTAGTCCTCAAACGGAAGCCCAAACCAGAGCGCAAGCCTTATTACAACAAGCTCAACAGGAGTTATCAGAACCATCGCAACGAGAAAATTTTATAGAATTATTAGTAGAATTGGCAACTAGAATTTTCCCCGAATTAAGTCAAGAGGAGATAAGAAGAATGTTAGAGTTAGTTCCCGTAAGACAAACCAGATTTTATCGAGACGTTCAAGAAGAACAATCGCGATCGCTGGTGTTGCGACAACTTTCCCGTCGTTTTGGAGAGATTCCCCAAAATATACAAACCCAGATTGAGCAACTGAACCTTGAACAGACTGAATCTTTAGCTGAAGCGTTGCTTGATTTTACTTCCCTTGAAGATTTGCTCGCTTGGTTAAAGAGTCAGAATTAATAATGAATTTTAGCTACTATGCGACTTGTTAAAGTTACGTTTCCCTATCGTAAAGTTTATTTCTGGCATCTTAATCACTCAGCGCCAAATCGAACGCATCAATGGGAAGATGTCAAATTTGAATTTGATCCAGAATGCAAAGATTGTGATGCTTGGGTGGTTTGGCAAAGTCATAAAGGATTAACTGAAGCGGAAACGGTTAATTGCCCGCCGAATAATACAATTTTAGTAACTCGGGAACCGCCTGATGTATTGGAGTTTCCACCCGCTTATCTCAACCAGTTTGGGACAGTAATTGCCCCTGATCCCCGCATTCGCCATCGGAATCATCGCTTTCAGCAGTTTGGTCAAGTCTGGCATTTAGAAAAAGACTATAATGAGCTTTTAACCCTAGAGCCTCCTGAGAAAAAAGACTTAATTTCTAGTGTGACCTCTCGCGCCGTATAAATATCATTTAACCCTAGAAAATGGTCAACATCCCCATTACTGGAGTGAGAAGCTAGCTGATGCTTATTTGGGCTGGTGTATGCCTATTTATGTGGGCGCACCGAATATTCTGGACTATTTTGAACCAGAAAGTTTAATCATTATTGATCCCAATGATCCCGAAAAAGCGATTCAGCAAATTGAAACAGCGATTAAAGACGATGCTTGGTCAAAAGCCCTCCCCGCGATCGCGCGGGCTCGTCAGCGCATCTTAAAAGAATATCATCTCTATGCTGTCTTAAGTGACGTGGTAAAAAGTTTGCCTCCTGCACCAAAACAACCTGTCACTCTCTACCCTGAGTTTGAGTTTCAATTTCCCCTATCTCGACGGTTGCAGTGGCGAGTTAGAAGCGTTAAAAAACGCCTAACCAATTCTTTTAAGGCAATCAATGGAGCCAATAAGTAATAATATAAAATACATTAGTGTTTGCTACATTCCCCAAAAATCCCCCCAACCCCCCTTTGAAAGGGAGGGCTTAAGGAGTCGGTGTGTAGCACTAATTGATCAAAATGGTATAAACTTGAGAATCAGCAAGACTAAGCCCATTGCCCCAAAAATTTATTTAATTGAGAAGCAATGACTGCTCAAAATTTAGAACCAAATCGAATTAAAAATCACTCTCTGCAATTGTCTGGAATTAATTGGCAACAGTTCAAAAGTATCGAAACTTCCTTTGATTCGATATCGGGAGTGAGGTTAATTTATTTAGACGGGGCTTTAGAAATTGTGATTTTAGGAAAAGAACATGAATATTATAAGAGCACCATTAGTTTATTATTAGAAGCCTATTTAAGGGCTAAAAAAATTAGATTTTATCGTCAAGGAAGTGCCACATTAGGCGATCAAGAAATCACAGGGCAAAAAGAACCTGATGAATCCTACAGTATTGGTTCTCAAAAAGAGAGACCTGATTTAGTCATTGAAGTGGTCGTTTCCAGTGGGGGAATCAACACGCTAGAAATTTATAAAAGAATCGGGATTCAGGAAGTTTGGTTTTGGGAAGATAGTGTGTTAAAAATTTATAGTTTGCAAGAAACTTATCAACTTCTAGAAAAAAGCAGTTTATTCCCTGACTTAAATGTTGAAGTATTAACGAAATATATCACTTATTATGATCAATATGATGCTGTGACAGAATTCTTAAAAGAACTTTCCCTTGCCTAAACTGAAATGACACTAAACAGGTAAATAAGTGGAAACATTTCTCAAGCCCCTCAGAGCAAATCCCACCGCGATCCTCCCCCCTGATGAGTGGATCAATTGGGAACCCATTTCTCTACAGCGCGATCGCGCAATTTGGCAAACCTACTGCCAGCAAGTGAGTTGGCTGTCTCAGTTAGACGCTCAGACTTTTCCCCCCTATCAGGTGGTGATTGATCTCGATGACACCCTACTTCTCAACAGTTATACTTCTCCAGAACTTTGGAAAATTGGGGAGGGATATCAAGATGAGGCAATCTATCCCGCTTATAAATATTCCAAAATGAGAAAAACTTGGCAAGGTCGCTTCAAACGGGTTTTGGGTCGCACTCACTATGATACCGCCGATCACAGGGCTTATCCTTTTTTGCGAAATCCTCGTCATATTGTTATGTTCCGACCGGGAATGCTTTCGGGATTAGCATGGCTAGCCCAGCGAGGGGTAGAATTTATTCTAGTGACAGCAAGTGCCCAACAACGAGTCAGATATTTACTGAAACGTTTTCCCATGTTGGTAGAAGTATTTGGCAATCGGATTATTTCTGCCGATGACATGGTGCAATATTACCTGACTCAGGCTACTTCTGAGGAACAAATTCAGGATCAAGCCTCTCGTCAAGCCTTCAAGAAGCGACCCTTTTCTTTAGGGATTAAAACCCCTGATCTCGTTAACCAAATTTTAGGAAATGGGGGTTATGATCTCATTGTTGATGATTCGGAAGTTTTAGCGGAAACCCTAAGCGGAACTCCGCTGCGCGATCGCGCGGTTTGGGTACGTTCTGATCTTGCCATTAGTTCCTATGGAGTTCAAATTGTTGCTGAAATTACAGCTAGGATGATGGGTAAACCAATCTCCCAAGAGTCTAATCTCAAGCGTCTAGAACCCAATTCTGAATCTTTCTCCATTCCCTTGAGTGGAGATCAACTCATACGCTTAGAAGATCCCTACTATTGGCCCCTTTGTCATCGACACGACCAACTTAAATTCTCATCGGGAGGTTAATCACTCATGCCTGAAACGGTTGCTATTATCGTGATGAATCGCGATCGCCCTGATATTACGGATCAAGTGGTAGAACAAGTGAAAGACATGGGAGAAGGATTAGACACTTCCTTATTTGTCGTAGAAGCAGGGAGTCATCCCGAAAAACGATCGCGCTATGCCACGCATTATTTTCGCGATCGCGGTTATAAAGGTAGATATTACGCCTTTAATCAAGGGTTAAAATTTGCTCACCAAGAAAAGCCCGCTTATGACTACTACTGGTTTGTCGTCAATGATATTACCTTTCCTCAAGGACAAGACACCTTAAAATTACTGTGGGAAGCAATGCAAGAAGACCCCAATATGGCAGCGATCGGGCCTGGAGAACCCGAAGCAAAAGACTATAAAGGCTGTCATCCTAAACCCGGAAGACGGTGGCATAAAGTTTCTACCATTCATGGACTAGCGATGTTAGTTAGGGGAACGGCTTATCGCCAGGTGGGTTATTGTAGCCCTAAATTCCATTATGCCCAAGGCGCAAGCACCGAATTTGCCTATAAAATGTATAAAGCAGGCTGGTTTCTTGCCTATTCTGACATTGCCCATCTTTACCATGATCAAAGTGGCAGTACCTATGGCGTGGTGACAAAAATTTCCCGCCATGAATACAATCGTCGCGCCCGAGATTTTGCTGCCAAATACTTCCGTAAACATTACGGCGAAAACTGGGATCAATTGTTTACCTCTGTACTTCCTGATGATGTTGAAGATAATACCTTTCCTTGGCAGCGTGAAGTTTGGGAAAGGAAAATGAAACGCAATTGGCGAGAATTTTATCCTTGGTTCTGGAAAACGGGCAGCCAGATTAAAAATGTTTTACGGAAAATGGGAATTCTTAAATCATCTACCGCATAAATTTGCTTATGTCTCTTGGTTCTCTCTACTTAAAATTTCGACAAAAATATGGGCATGGCTTAGAAGTTGCTCATTATCGCGATCGCGTTCGCCCAAAAATTCTAGACACTCCCCCGATTACCAATACCACAGATAAAACTTGTGAAATTCATGTCTTAACCTCGGCAAATGACTGGTTAAATCTAATATGGGGATTAAAATCTCTTTATTATTATTCCGATCGCAATTATGCCCTGTGTATTCATGGTGACACCAGTTTAACCTCAGAACAACTTGCCACACTACAACAACATTTTCCCCATGCAAGAGTCATTTCTCGTCAACAAGCCGATGAGGAAATGTTAGCCACACTCAAGCCCTATCCCCGTTGTTTAGAGTTTCGGAAAAATAATCATCTCTCGCCAAAAGTCTTTGATTTTAGGGCTTATCTCGACAGCGAAAGGATGTTTCTCTTTGATAGCGATATCCTCTTTTTTAGCGAACCGACAGAATTACTCAATCGTTTAGAAAATCCTGATTATGAAAAAAATTCCGTTAATGCTGATGTTGGAACTGCCTACACCATTGATCCAGAAGTCGTAAAAGAGAAAATGGGATTTGAGGTTATTCCTCGCTTTAATTCGGGGTTAGGAGTAATTCACCAAACTTCCATGAATCTTGATTGGATTGAAGAATTTTTGAGCTTACCAGATATTGTCGGTCATTTTTGGCGCATTGAACAAACCCTCTATGCCCTATGTAGTTCTCGCTTTGGCGTTGAGTTACTACCGAAAGAATACGATGTGCATTTAGAAGGGGGAATTAATGGTTCTCCCGCCCGTCATTATGTGGGCGCAATTCGACATAAACTGTATGGGGAGGGAATTAAGCAATTAGTCAAACAAGGGTTTTTAGAAGCATTTCAGTAAACTCCCAAAAAGGAAAGCAATTCTTGCCTTTTGTAGAAAGATACACTATTTTATAATTAACAAAACCCGCCAAGCCTCTGATGCAAGCTCAAGACGGCGGGTTACTTAAAACCTCTTGCCAAAAAAGCGCGTCCATAACTTCCAAAAACGATTGATAAGGAAATTCATGCCATTTCGATCCTCGCAAGTCATTCCCCCCTTTCAAAGGGGGGTTAGGGGGGATTCCCCTTTCCAACTGGCTGATCCC
>JBKHER010000192.1:0-5523 GCA_046540715.1 Halothece sp. | reverse complement strand
GGAGCAAGATGCTCCCACTCTCAGCTTGATGGTTTTTATTTGGAATGACTATATAAGGTTGCCCTCGTAAACTTAATCGTAGTAGCCCATTGAGAATGCTAGCAAGTTCATTATGATTCGGTGTTTCCCCTGCCATGGGTCTAATTTCCCCATTAATATACTCATGGCGTTCCTCTGAAGCCGTTTCCAACTCCAAATACGCCTCTGGGGAATAGGTTTTAGGTTCTGGTTGGGCGATCATAAAGTTTAATTATTCTTGCCATGCCGGATGAGAGAGAAGAGAAGCAAACTCCCGCACTCCTCGTAACTGGTTAGACAGAGGCAAATGTCCTACTGGTGCGCTTAAATCCCAGATAAACTCATTGGGATAGCGTGTCCAGAGATTTCCTTTTTTCCAAGCAATTTTTTCCCAGAGTTTCGGGAAGTCTTTACCGAGAGAAAGCCACAGTTTTCGCTGTACCGAAAATCCAAATTTCCCTTGCGAATGAACATACCACAATTGATCCATGGTTTTTAAGTCCGTACTCGGAAAGTTTTCCACTTCGGTAAAATAAATCCATTTCCGTTGCATGGCTTGTTCTCCAGCTAATTCACAGCGTTTAAGCAGGGTCAGCCGATCCGCCTCTTGAAATTCTCGTTTCACTAAGGCTTCTTGTAACGGAGAATAATCAATATGGCGTTCACTTTTTAGGGGGACAACGCCTTGGGGAAACTTATCCTCTAGAAATTGATTAAACTTTGGGAGATTTGCCTGATAAAGCTCAATATACGCTTCCCCCACTGCGGGGGTTGGTGATGCGCCTTCTTGCTCTAAAAACTGCCTTAAAACCTCTAATCCTGCTTCGCCGAAACTTGCCAGTTCAGAAATAATCGGGAGTTGCTTTTTCAGAGATTCTGAAAATAGTTTCTCTTGTCGTTCCGTCAGTTGATCAGGGGAAGGGGAATTTGTATTATCCATGTTAGGTGAAAAGACAACTAGCCATCATCCATGATAATACGAGGGCTACTTTCTCATACAAGCAACGGCAAAGCGTGGGATTCCAGCTAAGTCTTGAATAATTTCGATATTGTCATAATTGCCAGTTTGGGTTAGTAATTCCTTAACCAGTTCTCCTTGATCGGCCCCCATCTCTATCACCCATAGCCCTTCATTTTGCAGGAATTTAGGGGCAGTTGTCATTAAATGACGAATCGCATCTAATCCGTCATTTCCCCCGTCTAAAGCCATTTTAGGTTCATGTTGAGCCACTTCTGGTTGCAGTTGGGAAAGGGTTGCAGTAGGAATATAGGGAGGATTTGACACCATAACCCTGATGTCTCCCTGTAGATGCGTTAACGGGGAAAACCATGATCCCAGATGAAACTCAATGTTATCGGTTAACCCTAACTGGTGAGTATTTTCTTGAGCAATTTTTAGGGCTTCGGAACTGCAATCAACCGCGTGAATGGTAGCTTGGGGAAGGGCTTGGGCAAGTGCAAGCGCGATCGCGCCACTTCCGGTTCCTAAATCGACCCAATGTCCGGTTTGAAATAAATGACCAGCGCGATCGAGGGCAATTTCCACAATCATCTCCGTTTCGGGTCGAGGAATTAGTACCGCCGGCGAAACCTTTAACTGTAAATCTCGCCAAGACATTTCCCCAACCAAATACTGAATCGGAACTCGCTGTTGCAAGCGTTTTTCCCACAACTCTCTTAAACCTTCCCAACTCCCTCGCAAAGGAATTTCAGAACGCATCTTATAGGTTTCTAATCGTAAGCTCAAAGGCGTTAATCCAGCCCAAGCCTGCAACAGCCAATCTACCTCTTGCGGAGAAATTGACTGTGCCACTGCTTGCTTACGGCTTTGTTCCCGCCAACGAGACAATTCTAGACCAGAAACCATTATTGTTGCTGCTGTTGCTGCTGTTGCTGCTGTTGCGGCTGCTGCTGCTGCTGCTGTTGAACTGACTCAATAAACTGTAAGGATTCTTGGGAAGGAACTAACACAACCTGTTCTAAGTCTTGATTATCTTGTTCCTCTAGGGTTTGTACCATACCTTCGAGCGTAATGACATCAATTTGGACAGAATCGGCTTGTTCTGGCTGACTTTCCTTAAATTGATCGAGCATTCCTTGTAGCTGTTGTTTTTCAAAGAATAAGGGGATAATTTGTTCTCCATTTTGCTCAACTGTTAAATAACCTTCATCTTGGCTACTACGAGCAATAAATAAGGGAACTCCTTGAAAATTCTCGACTTGTTCGCCTTGTTCTTCTAAAAGAGAAACCGCCGAATTAACCTGTTCTTCTCTAGGAACATAGGCAAAATTTAACCCTTCACCATTTTGCTGATTTTCTTGTTCTAGTTGATAAACTTCTCCTAAGGAAAGAGCAATCACTTGTACTTGTTCCCCTAAGTCAGGCTTTTCTTCTTTTAAGCGACCAATAAACTCTTGGGCATCTTGTTGACTCATAAACACCCCTGTTACTCGACTATCATTATCTCCTGAGGCAACTAAGGGTGAACCATTTTCATCAGCAATTGTAAAAACAGGAACTTGCTGTAATTTTTGCACAATTTGCTCTTGTGGCAAAGCCAGACTCTGGGGAACCATCCCCACCCAAAAACTAGCTAAAGCACTGCTAAATACTCCGAGGCGAACACCCCAATGTTGTAATAATTTCATAGTTATCTACTTAATCCTGAATTACTTTTCGAGCCTTATGTTTATTTTGACGATATTTTTCCTTTTTGTACAGGGCTTTTGGTGATACTTTACCAACTGTCCCTAAATTAGGAACTATATAATCTTGTCCCAGTCATTGTGAAAAAAAGTTAGTTAATTTCTAATAACCTTTACGCCACTAGAGGGAACCACCGTAATTCCTTTTCGCACAGGCTTAATTGACTGTTGAGAAGATAATTCTAGATTGAGATTATTAAAAGTTGTTCCAAAAATCAATTTCATTTCATACAAAGAAAAAGCGGCTCCAATACAAGCGCGACTTCCGCCACCGAAAGGAAAATATTCATAAGCTGTAAATTGATTCTCTAAAAATCTTTCGGGAACAAAAGTTTTTGCATTAACGAAGGTTTGTTCGCGATGATGCGCTAAATAGATACAAGGCACTAAAATAGTTTCTGGGGGATATGACGTACCATGGATCGAAATTGTTTCCTTCACCACTCGCGGTTGTGAAATTAAAGCAATAGGATAAAGTCTTAGTGTCTCTTTGCAAATACTATCAAGATATGGCAGTTTAATTAATTGGTCTGGCTGAGGATTCTTTCCCAATGTAGCTAGGTCCTCTTTTAACTTTTTCCAGACTTGAGAAGAAGAATAAACCCAATAAAACATCCAAGCTAAGGAAGAAGCTGTGGTTTCGTGACCTAAAAATAGTAACGTTATTAATTGATCTCGCAACTCTTGATCACTCATTGGGTTTCCCGCCTCATCTTCTGTAGATAATAGTAAACTTAAAATATCTGTTTGTTGGGAATAATCTTGCCTGCGGCGTTCTTCAATTTCAGCATAAATTAATTCATCGATCGCGCTTTGTTTTTTTACAAAATTTCCCCAAGGACTATATTTACCCCAATCAATCTGTAATTGAGGAAAGAAGAATAAAGTAGAATACAAAGGATTTGTAATTGCTTCTAAAACCTCAGTAATTAATTGCTGTAACTGGTCACAACGTTGCCCTGGTTTTAAGCCAAAAACGACCCGTAAAATGATTTTTAACGTAATCTCAGCCATGAAATCGCGAATAGCAAAAGGCTTGTTTTTAGGAATTTTTTCAAATTCTTCGCGGGTTAACTCACAAATCACCTCTTGATAAAAGTGCATCCGTTTGCCATGTAGCGGTGGCATTAATAACTTCCGTTGGCGTAAATGTTCTTCCCCATTAAGCATAATGAGAGACTTATCACCCGCAAAGGGACGAAAAACATGGGCAACTTTTCCTAACTCAAATGTATCAGAGGGAGCCGTAAAAATTGTTGCTACCGCATCAGGATTACCTATTAAATAAACAGGAGGAGAATTAATTCCTAAAATTTTTGCAGAAAAAATATCACCATAACGAGCTTGATACTTGTCAAAAAAGCGAATCGGATTAGTAATCAACTCTATAGTTTGTTGCCAAGGATGGGTTTGAATACTGGGAACTAATTGCGTCATTTGTGAAGATTAAATTGAAGTTTGACAGCCTGTCTTTTGACAAAGGTGGCAACCCTCGAATAGAGTCCATAGGGCTTATTCTAGACATAACACATCAGCGATGAAATCTTTTCTAAAAAAGCAAAAACTCATTAATTTTGGCGTTGCTCCCCATGATGGGATCTTTTGTATTGGCATTTCCCCTCATGGCTTAATCTCCATTGGCGCTGTGCCTCATGGTCTTATTTCCATTGGGTTAATTCCCATGGGCATTTTTTCTCTCGGTTTAGTTTCTATGGGCATTCTTTCCATTGGTCAAGTCACCATGGGGCTCGTTAGTATTGGCAACAGCAATATGACCGTCATTGAACTGAATATGGGCGAAGAAGATAATTCATCAGGAGATATGGACAGCCATAACCATTAATTGTCATTAGTTATTGGTTATTGGTTATTCGTTTACAAAGGACAAAGTTGAATAACAGCATCTTACAGGTTAAAATTGAGTGGCAGTTGGAGAGGTGGCAGAGTGGTTGATTGCGGCGGTCTCGAAAACCGCTAGGAGTTCATGCTCCTCGGGGGTTCGAATCCCTCCCTCTCCGTTTCATTGATGAGACGGAAAAGGGCGTAAAATAGGTTTAACTAAATAATACCTGAGTCGGAATCATGACAGCCCAAATTTTGATTGTGGAAGATGAAGCCAAACTCGCCCAGTTTATTGGATTAGAACTGAAGTATGAAGGGTATGAGGTAACGACGACCCATGATGGGTTTGAGGGATTAACCCAAGCGCGAGAATTAAACCCAGATTTACTGATTCTCGATTGGATGTTACCGGGGATTTCTGGGTTAGAAATTTGTCGGCGGTTGCGTCAAACTGGAAGTATGGTTCCTGTTATTTTATTAACCGCAAAAGATGAAATCAGCGATCGCGTAGAAGGTTTAGACGCAGGAGCAGACGATTATGTGGTCAAACCTTTTAGTATTGAAGAGTTATTTGCCCGTGTTCGCGCTCATCTCCGCCGCAATCAAGATGAACCCAGTGAGATTTTGCACTTTGGTGAGATTAAACTTAATAGTAGCACAAGAGAAGTTTATCGTAATCACCGCGCGATCGAGTTAACGGCGAAAGAATTTGAGTTATTACGCTATCTCCTATTACATCCCCGTCAAGTGTTAACCCGTGACCAAATTTTAGAACGAGTTTGGGGCTATGATTTTATGGGAGATTCCAATATTATTGAAGTTTATATTCGTTACTTGAGATTAAAATTAGAAGCAGAAGGAGAGCCTCGTTTAATTAAAACCGTGCGCGGTGTGGGCTATGTTTTACGAGAATAAAGGATAATCATGGATGCCATTACCATCAATCTCAATTCCGTC
>JBKHER010000191.1:0-5531 GCA_046540715.1 Halothece sp. | reverse complement strand
TCCAACAAATATCCGTTGGATATGATACATCCAGCTAAAGCTAGAAAACTTCAGACTAACGCATGGGATGGTGTGAGCTTCGATCCTGAAAAATTATATTGATCGGTTTTTCCCCCACAAGTTCTTTCCAGATGAGCATTAGAAAGGGGAAAATAGAAGAGAATTTTGGAGAACCAAGCTATGTCAGATAATTTACGAAGCAAAGTCGTTACCCAAGGAACCCAACGCGCCCCTAACCGCGCCATGTTGCGGGCGGTGGGATTTGAAGATCAAGATTTTAATAAGCCCATTGTCGGACTGGCCAATGGGTTTAGCACCATTACTCCCTGCAATATGGGGATTGATGATTTAGCCCTCCGCGCTGAAGCTGGTTTTAAGCAAGCCGGGGCGATGCCTCAAATGTTTGGCACAATTACTATTTCTGATGGCATTTCCATGGGAACAGAAGGGATGAAATACTCTCTTGTCTCCCGAGATGTCATTGCTGATTCGATTGAAACCGTGTGCAATGGGCAAAGCATGGATGGGGTGTTAGCCATCGGGGGCTGCGATAAAAATATGCCCGGAGCCATGATTGCTATGGCGCGTCTGAATATTCCCAGTATTTTTGTTTATGGGGGAACGATTAAACCGGGGCATTATAATGGGCAAGATTTAACCATTGTTAGTGCTTTTGAAGCCGTAGGGCAACACAGTGCGGGGAAAATTGATGAAGCCCATTTAACCGAAATTGAACGGCGGGCTTGTCCTGGCGCTGGTTCTTGTGGGGGAATGTTTACCGCTAATACCATGTCTTCAGCGTTTGAAGTGATGGGAATGAGTCTCCCTTATTCTTCTACGATGGCTGCCGAAGATGCGGAAAAAGCCGATAGTGCGGAAAAGTCTGCTTTTACTCTCGTTGAAGCCATTCGCAAACAGATTCTCCCCAGCCAAATTTTAACCCGTAAAGCCTTTGAAAATGCCATTTCTGTGATCATGGCAGTGGGCGGCTCCACTAATGCGGTGTTACATCTCCTAGCTATTGCCAATACCATTGGGGTGGATTTAACCTTAGATGATTTTGCTGAAATTCGCGATCGCGTTCCTGTTTTATGTGATCTTAAACCTTCGGGAAAGTATGTCACTACCAATCTTCATGAAGTAGGAGGCATTCCCTTAGTGATGAAAATGCTCCTTGAACATGATCTTTTACATGGAGATGCTTTAACCATTACTGGGCAAACCATTGCAGAAATTTTAGAAGAGGTTCCCAGTACCCCTCCCAGTGGTCAAGAGGTCATTCGTCAGTGGGATAATCCCCTCTATGAAAAAGGACATTTAGCGATTCTCAAAGGCAATCTTGCCAGTGAAGGGGCCGTGGCAAAAATTAGCGGGGTTAAAACTCCCAAAATTACGGGGCCGGCAAGAGTTTTTGAATCCGAAGAAGACTGTTTAGATGCGATTCTTGCCGGGAAAATTAATGCCGGAGACATCATCGTGATTCGCTATGAGGGGCCAAAAGGGGGTCCGGGGATGCGTGAAATGCTCGCCCCCACTTCGGCAATTATTGGAGCCGGTTTAGGCGACTCGGTGGGCTTAATTACCGATGGTCGTTTCTCTGGGGGAACCTATGGCATGGTTGTGGGTCATGTTGCCCCCGAAGCAGCCGTTGGGGGGACAATTGGCTTAGTGGAAGAAGGTGATACCATTACCATTGATTCTTACGCGCGATCGCTGCATCTCCACGTTAGCGACGAAGAATTAAAACAACGGCAGAAAAACTGGCAACCTCCCTCTCCTCGTTATCCCAGAGGCGTTTTAGCTAAATATGCCCAATTAGTCTCTTCTAGCAGTTTAGGCGCGGTGACCGACCTCAATCTGACGCAATAACGAAAAAAGCTGAGTATGGAGGGGCTACCTCCATGCTTAAGTTGCTCAAAGGTTAATTAATAAGCTCCTCTTCTTTCTCTAGACAAAGCTCACGACAGGGAATTGTATCTTCATGAATCGTCCCTTGTTCCGGGGCATGAATCTCTAAAACCGCATCCTCTGGGGCTTCAAACAAAAATCGCTGCGCCGGAAAAACCACCCTCTCTAAATACCAGTTGGGAACATTGCTAATGCGAGCAATTACCACTTGGTCACGGTGATTAAAAAAGTGACACATTAACATATTTTTTTTATTTTCTACAGGTTGCGATGCAATCATTGAGTTAAATCCTAATTTGCTAAACGACTGATTGAATTAAAAAAAATTGATTACTAATGGGGATCAACTTGATCCCTATACCTTCTAACTTAACAGAAAAAAATAAAAGTTAAAAATAGGAAATAGAAAGTAATACCAATAGCATTAAACCTTAATTTCTTGAACTTAGCCTCTATCGAATAGCAGAGAAATAAAATCGGTGTTCATTCCAGGAAGACAAATGATATCTTAATCTAAGTTACGATACAATCAGACACTATCTTCAATGTAAGGTTGACCCAATGAATAATCCTTCTCTTCGTCAAGAAGCTCGTTACGAACCCGCAACGGTAATTCCCTTAAAGCAAGATACCTCTCTCATTGACTGGCTAAAAGCCAAGAATCGCTTAATGCCAGAAGAAGAAAGTCTAGAAAGTGAAAATGAGAAATACCTTGAAGAAGAAGATCTTGATCAACTAATGGGAGAAGATTATCGCAGTAGCAGTGACATTATTGACGATAATGAAATTGGTTAATCAGAGATTACGCCTTCGGTCACGGAAGATACCTGCTTTGACCGTTGGTTACGCCAAAGCATAATCAATTATTAAGAAATCAGGGGAGTCCCCACAATCGCTTGCACAATAGGTAAGCGAAAAATGGGAATATTTTATGCAAGCCTAAACAATCGGAGATCATAGCGAAGATGAAACCAATTCGGACATTTAACGTTTCACCTTCCCTTCCCCCAAAGTTAGAGCCCTTAAAAAAGCTCGCTTATAACATCCACTGGGATTGGGATATTGAAGCCAAAGACCTCTTTCGACGGTTAGACACTCAATTATGGGAAGATTGCCGTCATAACCCTGTTGCTTTATTAGGAAACATCAGTCAAAAACGACTGGAAGAAGTTTGTGAAGATGAGGGCTTTTTAGCCCAAATGAATCGTTCAGTGGAGCAATTAGAGCATTATCTTGAAGAACGGAGTTGGTTTCAAAAAAATCGTCAGCATCCTTCGCAACAAGAATGTTACGCCTATTTTTGTGCTGAGTACGGCTTAACTGACTGTCTTCCGCTCTATTCAGGTGGACTTGGGGTTTTAGCAGGAGATCACCTCAAATCCGCCAGTGATCTAGGGTTACCCCTGATTGCGGTTGGTTTACTGTATCAAGAGGGGTATTTTTCTCAATACTTGAATGCAGATGGGTGGCAGCAAGAAAGCTATCCCATTAATGACTTCAGTAATATGCCTTTACACTTAGAACGTAAGGCAGATGGCTCAGAATTACGAGTTGAAGTCGATTATCCAGGGCGCATTGTTAATGCTCGCGTTTGGCGCATTGATGTGGGAATGGTTCGCCTCTATCTCCTTGATACCAATATCGAACCCAATTCTGAGTATGATCACAACATCACCGACCGCTTGTATGGGGGCGACCTAGATATGCGGATTCACCAAGAAATGATGCTTGGTATTGGTGGTTTCCGCGCCCTGAAAGCTCTTGGTTATACTCCTACCGTGTTTCACCTCAATGAAGGACACAGTGCCTTTTTAGTCTTAGAACGGATGCGGCGCTTAATTGAGGATGATGGTCTCAATTTTGATGAGGCAAAACAGGTGGTACAGGCAAGCCAAATGTTTACCACCCATACCCCTGTATCTGCAGGGTTTGATATGTTTAATCCCGACCAAACCATGTACTATGTTGGTCACTACGCTGACATTTTTGGCTTATCTCGGGAAGAATTTTTAGCAATGGGGCGTGAGAATACTGGGGATTTATCTTCTCCCTTCAGTATGGCGGCTTTAGCCCTGCGAACCAGTTCTTTCCTGAATGGGGTCAGTAAACTCCATGGCGAAGTGTCTCGGGATATGTTTAAGGGGATGTGGAAAGGACTCCCAGTGGAGGAAGTTCCCATTACCTCCATTACGAACGGAACTCATGCCCGTAGCGTGGTCGCTAAATCCACTCAACAACTGTATGACCGCTATTTGGGGCCAAGTTGGTCGGATAAAGGAGCCGATGATCCCTTATGGGAAAAAGTTAACGCCATTCCCGATGATGAGTTATGGCGTAATCATGAACGCGCTCGTGCCGATATGGTGGTTATGGTGCGTGATTGGTTAGGGAAAAAGTTACGTCAACGCGGGGCTTCTCAAGCGGAGTTAGATAAAGCTCGGGAAGTCCTTGATCCTGATGTTTTAACCATTGGTTTTGCTCGCCGTTTTGCGACTTATAAACGGGCGACTCTTTTCCTTCGTGATATGGAGCGAATTAAGAAAATTATTATGGGCAATCCCAATCGCCGCTTACAGTTTGTGATTGCAGGGAAAGCCCACCCGAAAGATATGCCTGGGAAAGAGTTAATTCGCCAATTGATTCATGTCGCACGCGAAGAGGGGCTTGAAGATTATGTGGTCTTTGTTCCCGATTATGATACTCATGTCGCTCGGGCTATGGTTTCAGGCTGTGATATTTGGCTCAATACCCCTCGTCGTCCTCGTGAAGCCTCAGGAACTTCTGGGATGAAGGCAGCAATGAATGGGTTGCCCAATCTCAGTATTCTCGATGGTTGGTGGGATGAGGCAGATTACACCGCCACTGGCTGGGCAATTGGTCAAGGGGAAATTTACGAAGATCAAGAGTACCAAGATGAGGTGGAAGCCAATGCCCTTTATGATCTTTTAGAACAGGAAATTATGCCTCTGTTCTATAACCGCGATGCTAATGGCGTTCCTCGTGGTTGGGTGCAGAAGATGAAAAATGCCATTCGTTTGAATACTCCGCAGTTTAATACGGCGCGGATGTTGCGCGATTACAGTATCCGAGGTTATTTCCAAGCCAGCGATCGCTATTTCGCAATGAAGGAAAATAATTATGCCAATGCGAAAGATGTGGCGCAGTGGAAAAAAAAGGTATTTGAACGTTGGTACGATATCACCATCAACAGTATTGATCTTTCTGACGATAAGGATATTGTCGTTCAGGAAAAAATTGAGGTGAAGGCTGTGGTGGATTTAGCTGGCTTAAACCCTGATGATGTCAGTGTGGAGTTGTACCACGGAAAACTAGATAGTGATGGCAACATTACGGATGCAAGGGTACTTCCCATGGAACACACTGGGGAAACCTCTGATGCGGGAACGATTTATCAGGGTTCAGTGGCTTATCAATCCAGTGGTTTGCAAGGGTTATCTTTACGGGTTCTTCCCAAAAACCAGTATATGGCTCATCCCCATGAGTTAGGGTTAATTTTGTGGGCCGATCCTGAGTAATTCTTAAGAACAATCTTTGAACCTCTCCCATCAAATCGAATAAGCATTCTGATGGGAGATTTTTTTTGCTTTTGTCATTACTGTCTG
>JBKHER010000190.1:0-5539 GCA_046540715.1 Halothece sp. | reverse complement strand
AGGGGTTGTCTCTGAAGATGGCTATGGGGGGTTAAAAGTATTATCTTGTTTTTTACTGCCCATGAATCGAGGGGAAGCAGATGGCTTTAGTTCCCTGTTTCAACTTCGTTTACTATCAAATTACCATTCTAGGAAAGGTGTTCCTTCAGAACTGGTCAACCAACTTGCTACAGTTCCCGTTTGTGATGAAACTCAGGTACCAACGGAACAGCAAATTCAAGCATGGGAAACTTTTCTTGAATTGGAAAAACAAGTTGCTCAAGCACATCAATTCTTAGTTCCTTTTGTCGAACATAACTATGGTCAAGCCACTAGAAATATTAGTTTCAAAGTTGATCCGAATTTAGCAACCATTGATAGTTCAACACAAGCGACTCTTGACCAAGATGATTTTTGGAACAGAGCTCGGCAAGCATCTAGGGAAACCATCAAGTTGGTCTGGGAAGATGAATTAAATGCTCAGTCTCAAGAAGGAATAGAATTAGGCTCAATTGAGACGCTAGATGCAGAGCGTAACCTAATTCGAGTTCAATTAAATTCACAAACTGTAGATCAATTAACTGCAGAACAATATCAACTTCCGTCAAAGTGTGTACTCGTCCGTGCGTTTCAATAAACCATTACCCTTCCGAGGGATTGAAACTTCTAAAAAGATTCCGAATCGTTCGGAATTTGATGGTTTCAAGATGTTTAGTTTTGAGACACTACTCATATCACCAAACGAATCGAATGGGAGGAAGCGGTACGTACTGGGGAGTATCGGGCTTCATCTCTAAAGGAGGAAGGCTTTATCCATTGCTCAACTTCCGAGCAGGTGGTTCGAGTTGCCAACTTTTTGTTTACTGGTCAATACGGTCTCGTTCTCCTTTGTATTGAGGTTGGGGAACTCGATGCTAAGGTTCGGTACGAAATTTGTGAGGGAGGACAGGAGCTATTTCCTCACGTTTACGGTAGCATCAATCTAAATGCAGTCCATGATGTTGTTGATTTCGATCCTGACCCAGATGGTCGCTTTCGGCTTCCACTCAGAGTTGGTTTTCCCATAATCCTTACGCCGAATGGTACTTTAATTCACTTCAAATTGAGGGTAGCCCTACCCAAGCCCATCATAGAAAAGTTTATGGAGAAGATTTTTCCTATTTTGACTTTTTGCCTAGATTCAAGGAAGCAATCAAGAGGTGGAATGCAGATGACATGGCAGAATTATTTGCCAAAATTGGGGACAGTAGAGTACAGAGAGCCATTCTAAGAAGTGACAGCAGTTTCTCCCTGATCTGCCATTTCTGCAAATAGGGGTGTACTTAAATACCGTTCCCCGCCACTGGGTTGGATCACAACAATGCGTTTGCCCGCCCACTTAGCTTTTTGCCCCAGTTCCAAAGCGGCATAAACCGCAGCCCCTGTAGAAATCCCACTGAGAATCCCTTCCTGTTTGGCCAACTCTCGTCCTACCTGATAGGCTTGTTGTTCACTCACCATCATTACTTCATTGATTAAATCCACTCGTAAGACATTTGGAATAAACCCCGCACCAATCCCCTGGACATTGTGAACGCGGGGACAACCGCCACTCAAAACAGGACTTAAGCTCGGCTCGATCGCGATCAATGCTAAATTAGGATTTCGCTGTTTCAAGTAGCGTCCCGCACCGGTTAACGTGCCACCCGTCCCCACCCCGAACACCACTGCATCCAGTTCGCCATCAGTCTCCTCCCAAAGTTCCACGCCAGTGGTGAGATAATGAATTTTCGGATTGGCGGGATTGCTGAACTGTTGGGGAGAAAAGGAATTGGGAATCGTTGCCAAAAGTTCGTTGGCTCGCGCGATCGCGCCTGACATATCCAAAGCTGCGGGCGTAGTGACAATTTCCGCCCCATAGGCTTTCATCAGTTGCATCCGTTCCCGACTCATGTTTTCTGGAATCGTCAAAATCATGCGATACCCCTTAGCCGCGCAAACCATTGCCAAACCAATGCCAGTATTCCCTGATGTGGATTCAATAATCGTAGATTCTCCAGGTTGGAGTAAGCCACTGCGCTCTGCTTCGGTAACCATACTAATAGCAATGCGATCTTTCACTGACTTAGCCGGATTAAAACTTTCCAACTTCAGCACAATTTCCGCCAGACAATCGTACTGTTCAGGGAGACGATTAAGCTGAACCAGAGGAGTCCCGCCAATAATTTCGGTTATATCGTTATAAATCTGCATATTTTTAAAGCACCATGAGCGGGAAGAAAACCGCAGTTAATCCTAACATCAATAAAATATGGGGAAGATTCGACTTCAAGAAACGCTTAGTTATCCCCAAGAGAATATAAACACTAAATCCAAAAGACCACAGCAGCACCACACCTTGCAAAAAATTCGCCACATCTAAGCTCCAAGTTAGGGTTGGTAATAGGTTACCGCTAAAACCAAAAGTCCGCGCCAAAGTCGGCAATAGCGTTCCCGATTCGGTAATGGCTGTGGGAATATAGTAAGCGAGGTTCGCACCTAAAGTTAAGGGTAAATAGGCATAGACCACCTTTAAATAATTCGGAAAATTCTGTTGTTCTCTAGGAAAAACCAAACGCATCCACAACCAAGTTAATTGCTGAACCCCATAGGTAAGAACAAAGGGAATGCTTAACAGCAGAGAGACCACAGGTAAGGAAACGAGCAAATGTTGGGAATCTAGGGGAATATCTCCCCAACCGAACCAGCCCAAAAGTTGATTACCTTGATGTATGAAAACCCCGCCAAGCAATAACAGTAGTAACGCGGCTTCCGCCCAAAAAGGCTGGTGACCTTCAAGCAAATCTGCTGCTGGAAAGCGCAGATTCAACTGCACGGAACGATTGGGACACGCCTTCAGACAGGTCATGCAGAACATACAATCTCGATTATCTTTTAATTGTGCGGGATGGGAATAAAGGGGACAACCCCCCGTTGCTTGTCCTTCTGTGGGCAGAGGATTGGAAAAATTCACAGGTGTTGCCTCACTGCCTTTATAGCAACCAAAGGTACTGCATTGACTGCCACAGACTTGTTGGGTCGATCGCAGTTCAATCATCGAGAGCTTGGCAAATAAGCCGTTCATACCACCAATGGGACACAAATAACGACACCACAAGCGACGTTCATAAATCAAGCTAAAGATAATCGCCCCCGCCGTAATAATCATTAATAACCAAGCCGAGAGATAGGCAGTGTGGGGCAAATCCCACAGCTTCTCCCAGATGTAAATAGCAACAAATCCGCCCCAAAGCCACCAAGCCCCCCAACGATTCAGAGCTTTAGTGTTCCAAGGTTTGAGAGAACGCGGAAAAATCCATAAGGAGAGTTGGCGTAACCATTCGGCAGTAATCATAAAGGGACAGACGGAACACCACAAACGCCCTAAAATTGGGAACAACAGCAAATAAAACGGCCACCACCAAGCCCAGAAGAAATGTAGGGTAATGCTGTCGCCTCGATCTTGGGGTCCAATGAAGCCCATGAGCGTAACGGGAACAAAGACAAGCATCATCAACACCCAAGTTCCTTGGGGCCACCAATTGCTGAGGAGAAATTGGCGTAACCCAGGAATCAGATTCAGGAGGTCAATGCGAAAGCTATTTTTCTGGGATTCCACAGACCATAAAACCTGTTCTGGGATGACGGTTTGCCCGGGTGGGGTCATGGTGACAGCGCGTTTAAGGATCGCAGCGAGTTCTGCAATATTGCCTGGATAATCGTAACTAATTAAGCGTCGCAAATCTGCTTGATCTAGTTCTATTAGGGCGCGATCGCGCTCTTGACAAAACTTCTGCACAAAGTAACGAGCAAAGTCGGTGATATCAGCTTTACGTTGATTCAGGGGCGGGAGTTTGATGCTGTGGTGATCAATATCGGAAAGAGAAATTTTTTGGGGAGCAATTAAAATCAAGCGAACTGAGAGTTGTCGCGGTGTGGTGGTATAGTTGCGGTAAATAATCCCCGTTCTCAAATATGCAAACAGGCGTTCACGGTCAGGGTTACTGAGTAAATGAACATTATCAATGGCGAGAGTCCCTCGTTCAATCAGTTCTAGAATACCAATGGTTTCTTCCCCTTTGCCAAAAAGGCGATCGCTGTTAACCGTCCCTTCTATTTCTCGCGCGAGGGAAGCACAGTCGATCTCGGCAAAGGGTTGATTTTCCAGAGCAGATTGCTGATGAATTAAACTTGCGATGAAGGTTTTGCCAGTGCCTCGCTGGGCTTGGAAGACAATAGGCTTTTGGTCTTGACTGGCGGTATTGACCGACTTAGCGAGTTTTTCGCTGATTTGGCTTGACCCGATCATGCTATCGGTGCTAGGAAGCGGTTGTAGGTAGGGTTGCAACCCCTGAATTCTGGTTTGTTCTGTCCCGATCCGTTTGGTGAATTGCTCTAACTCTTGTACTAAGAGATTGGTAATCGCTTGTTGCAGATCGGGATAGTCTTGGGAGAGGGTTTTGAGGGCATTTCGATCAAGAAACCACACTTCACTGGTCGTTAAGGTGATGGCATTGGCTTGATATTGAGATAGCGCATAATTCCTGACTAAAGGTAAGTAGCCAAAAACGTCTCCAGCATTGCAATAGGTAATGTGGCTTTTGCCTATAGGAGAATGGCGATAAATCTCGACCGTCCCCCATTTTAGAAAATAAACACCTTGAGGGGTTTGGCTTTCCTGATAGATAGACGTATTCGCCGCAATGGGTAAGACTTGTAACTGACGCGCGATCGCGCTAATAGCCGCATCACTCATTGTTCCCCAAACTCGGTGGAAGGAAAGCCAATTTTCAGATTCGAGATAGTCTGCCGAGTCAGAGGGGAGTTGCGCTGCTTCAGGATGTAGAGGATAAGGGGAATTAGGCATTTTGGGCGATTATAGCGTTTCTTTGTCTGGCGAGGTACACACACTTCAAGCTGAAATGCTTGTCAATCAAAACTTTTGCTGTACCTCATTTGAGTGGGAATTGCTATATTCTCTATTCTCCACTCTGACATAACCTTAGGTCATTGCGGGTTGATTCAGACAGACATTGATTAATTTTTTAAAGGTTCACATCCTTCTCAGAAGTCGCAGCGTTACAGCCATGTCGGAATCTTCTGCGCTGACGTGCTTTAACGGGTCTTTTGGCTAGGACGGCTTGAATCTCATCTAAAAGTTGACGAACCGGTTGCCATTGTGCAGACTCCTCGTTTTCTTGACACTTGGCTTCCCAAGTCTGGAGCAATTCTCGCAGTTCGGCGCAAGTCTTGCCATCATAGAATTCTTGTCCGCGATCGATCTCCTTTCCGATATCGAGTAACTGATCTTTCAGCGCCACAGGAACACGAATGGTTTGCGTTTCTTGATCTTGCCAAACGGATTTGCGTCCTGCTCCTCGACGATATCCACCTCTTCTGGGCATTTTAAATTCTCCTTTGTTACAACGGTTTTCAGATTTTCAATTATAGATTTTGTATCAAAATCCATAACACTCATCATAGCATCATTATAGATTTTGTGACAATATCTTTGCTGAGGTCTTACAAGTAGGGATCCCCT
>JBKHER010000189.1:0-5540 GCA_046540715.1 Halothece sp. | reverse complement strand
CTTTTTACAAATCAGATCATATTGCTATAGGTGGGCATTACCCACCCGACATTGTCGTTTTTGTAGTTTAACGATGGTGGCGCGATCGCGCTATAGCCCTACTAAATCAGTTGTACCCCCCTTTAATTCTTCCCTTAATCAGGGGGTGAGGGGGGAATTGAAGGGGGGTACTTTTTACAAATGAGATCAGATGGCTATATTCTTTGTGGGCAATGCCCACCCGAGTATTAAACTAATAAACCGCTTCCCACTCGCTGACTGCATCAACAGGCTTGATGAAATACAAGCGCACTAAATCCACAAAAATAGCTGTAATTAAAGGCAGTTTCTTCAGTTTTTTCAACCAGCGCGGCGCATTACTATTTTCAATTTCATTTAACTTTTTATTACGTTCGGCACAGGTTTCTAAACGCTGGAAAAATTCGGGATGATCGACATTTAAGGTAACAGGAAAAGCACGGGCTGCGGTTTCATTAGTTTTGCGCGTAATATGGCGATCAAATTCTTTTGCATCTAAACCTAAAGATTCGTAAAAGTCTGCTCTTTCATGTACCGTTAGGGTATGGGTAGCAAAAACAGACAGTAAGAAGAAACGCGCCCAAAGTCTTCCCCGCCAAGTTTTCCATAATTGATTCTGCGATCGCAGCAAGGCTTTAAAGATATCACCGTGGCGGTTTTCATCTTGACACCAACTTTCAAACATCTTAAACAACGGATAAAACTCGTATTCGGGATGTTGTTCTAAGTGGCGATAAATGGTGATATAACGCCAGTAACCGATCTTCTCTGACAAATACACCGCATAAATTACCCACTCAGGCTTAAAGAAAGTATAAGTGCGATGTTTGGTTAAATAGCCGAGATCAAGGGTGACATTAAAATCTTTCATGGCTTTATTCAAAAACCCGGCGTGTCGGGCTTCATCTCGCGCCATGTAGTGAAAAATATCCGCTAAGAGTTGGTTACGTCCTTTGAGTTTGCGAGAAAGTTCCTTAAACAGCAAAAATCCTGAAAATTCCGAGGTACAGGAGCGTTCTAAGAACTCTAGAAATGCCTCTCGGGTTTTTCCGTCAATATGTTCCCAAGATTTCTCAAATTCTTCAGTACGCACGAAATGATAGCAGTTATAATCCGCCCGCATTTCCGCTACCATCGCCTCTAATTCTGCTTGCTGACTGGATAAATCCATGTTCGCCATCGCATCAAAGTCTGTGGTGTAAAAACGAGGCGTGAGTAAAGTCTCCTTCATGGACGTTTTGACTTCTGGCTGAGATACCGCAGTTGACATTATTTCAGTTCCTCCCTATAGTAATCCAATAGGTATCATAGACAATTATTATGGGTTAGACACAGTAGTTGTCAAACTTTGTAAAGAATTGCCAACTCTACTGGGCAATAATTTCTAAATACCTTTATAACTATAAAAGAATAGCATAGTTAACGGCAAGGAGTTAAATAATGAGTGATTTGGCTCAACAACTGCGAGAAGGAACAAAGCAAGCGCATACTGCTTCTGAAAATACCGCCTTTATGAAATGCTTTCTCAAAGGGGTGATGGAGAAAAAACCCTATGCGAAATTAATGGCGGATTTATATTTTGTTTACTCAACCTTAGAAGCAGAAATTTATCGCCATCGCGAGCATCCTGTGGTGGGAAAAATTTATTTTCCTGAATTAGAACGGAAGGAAAAAATAGAAGCAGACTTAGCCTATTTGTTGGGGGATAATTGGCAGGAAAAAATTGCTCCTTCTCCTGCAGGAAAACTTTATGTTGATTGGATTAAAGCTGTCAGTCAGAATCAGCCTGAATGCTTAGTGGCTCATTCTTATGTGCGTTATATGGGGGATTTGTCCGGGGGACAAGGATTAAGAAAAATTGCGCGATCGGCAATGGATTTACCCGCCGATCAAGGAACAGGTTTACATGAATTTGATGCTATCCCGACTCCTGAAGCGAAAAAAGAATTTAAAGAAAAGTATCGTCAAGCCTTAAATAGCATTTCGGCTGATCAAGACACATTAGAAGCGATTATTTCTGAAGCTAATCATGTGTTTAAGCTCAATCGTGATGTTTTCCATGAATTAGAAGATGATATTAAAGAAAGCATTGGCGAGCATGCATTTGATCTCCTCACCCGTCAAAATAAAGTCGGTAGCACCGAAAAATCAGTGACCAGTGACCAGTTACCAGTGACCAATTAACAGCCTGTTTTCCCTCATTCGTTTACTGTCCTTAGAATTTACAAAAAAGTGAATTACTAAGGACGAATACCCCAACAAAAATAACAAAAAAAATGACCATCAAAACCGTTGAATTTAATACTGAACTCTTAAAAAAATACGCCCAACCTTTACCACGCTATACCAGTTATCCCCCAGCAACTGAACTGCGAGAAAATTTTAATCCTCAAGCCTTTGAAAACGCGATCGCGCATGGGAATACCAATCAAACTCCTTTATCCCTCTATTGTCATATTCCCTTCTGTGAAACGCCCTGTTATTTCTGCGGTTGTAATACGTTAATTACCCAACGGAAAGAAGTCGCTGATCCTTATTTAGATTACGTTTTCAAAAACATTGATCAAGTGTCTTCTTTAGTGGATTCTAAACGGAAAGTTAATCAATTTCATTGGGGAGGGGGGACTCCTAATTATCTCAAGCTAGATCAAGTGGAGAGACTTTGGAATAAACTCAATCAAGAATTTACCTTTGAAGAGAAGGCTGAAATTTCTCTCGAAGTTAATCCTAAATTTTTAGATAAAAATTATCTTCTCTTTTTAAGAGAGTTAGGTTTTAATCGCATTAGTTTTGGCATTCAAGATTTTGATCTGCAAGTGCAAGAAGCAATTAACCGTGTCCAAACCGAAACCATGTTATTTAATGTCATGGACTGGATACGGGAAGTTGGTTTTGAAAGTGTCAATGTGGATTTAGTTTATGGCTTACCCTATCAAACCGTTGAGACATTTCGGGAAACCATTGAAAAAACGATCGCGCTTGATCCAGATCGCATTGCGGTGTTTAATTTCGCCTATGTTCCCTGGATGAAACCGGTACAAAAGTTACTTCCAGAAGAAGAATTACCCAGTGGGGAAGAGAAACTAAAAATCTTCCAAATGTCCATTGATAAATTGACCCAACAAGGGTATGTTTTTATTGGCATGGATCATTTTGCCAAACCTGATGACGAACTCGCGATCGCGCAACAAAACGGGGAACTTCATCGCAATTTCCAAGGTTATACCACCAAACCAGAATCCGATTTACTCTCCTTTGGAATGACCGCCATTAGTATGTTGCATGATGTTTATATTCAAAACCAAAAACGTTTAAAAGACTATTATCGCGACTTAGATGCGGCTCAATTTCCCATTCAAAAGGGTGTACAACTTCAAGAAGAAGATCATTTGCGCCAAGCCATTATTATCGAATTAATGTGTCAGTTCCACTTTTCTCCCGATTGCTTAAAAGATAAATATGGAATTGAGTTTAACCATAACTTTTCCGAATATTTTGCCTCCGAATTGTCTCAATTAAAAGAGTTAGCAAAAGATGGACTGGTCGAGGTGCAAGAAAATACCATTGAAGTGACTCCCACAGGACGGTTATTAATTCGTAATATTGCCAGTGTCTTTGATGCTTACTTAAAACAAAGACAGACCAAAGCCTTCTCCCAAGCAATTTAAGCTAAAGTTAATCTGGTTTCAAGGCTAGAGAATCTATAATAGAAAGGACTTAGACGGTAATAGTAGCCGTGATGAAATTTATCTCGTCACAGTTAATCGTGAGTAGTTGTTGCTTGATTAGTTTTGGCTTGGTCGGTTGTGACCCCTCGATGGAAGTTACCCCCATCGCACAACTGTCAGCCCAGAGTGATCGTTTAGAACAATCGGTTTTAGTCGAGGGAGTCGTGCGCGATCGCGCTCCTTTTCTTAAAAATGCAGCTTACCAATTACAAGATGACAGTGGAAACATTTGGGTTTTTACCAATAATCAGCTTCCAGAGAGTGGTCAAGCTGTTACTATTAAGGCAATAATCAAAGCAAAATCGATTGTGATCAACAATCAAGAAGTTCAGGAAGTTTACTTGCAAGAAGAAACTTTAACTTCCGTCAATAACTAGCTGTACGAAAATCACCGTTCCTTAATCATGATGTTTTTCAGCCTCAAAGGTAACATGAACCAAACTCCTCTCCACCGTTTAAAGCAATCCCTCCGATCTGCTACCCTAGTAGGAACGATTATTGGGGCATCTTGGCTAGCCCCTAGTTTAACAGCTCCAGCAACGGCTAGTCTTTCCGAAAGTCCCAAAGCCATTGTTGATGAAGTTTGGCAGATGGTCAACAATCAATATGTTGACCCTGAATTTAATCAAAATGACTGGGAAGAGACCCGAGAAGACTTATTAGAACGAAATTATGAATCTAGGGAAGAAGCCTATCGCGCAATTCGGGAAGCCTTAGGAAAACTAGATGATGACAATACTCGATTTCTAGAACCCGAACAGTTTGAATCATTAAATGAGCAAACCTCCGGGGAATTATCAGGGGTAGGCTTACAGTTAGCCCTTGATGAAGAAAACCAAACTATCAAAGTCGTTGAACCTATAGATGACTCTCCAGCCAAAGAAGCGGGAATTAAAGCGGGAGATGAAATTCTTGCCATTGATGGTCAACCTACCTCCCTTTTAAGTTTAGAACAGGCTTCCGAGTTAATTCGCGGCGATTCTGGAACTAAGGTCGATTTAACACTCTCTCGCGCGGGAAAAGGAACATTTGATTTAACCGTAACTCGCGCTAACATTGAGGTTCCACGAGTTAGCCATAAACTGCAGGAAATTGATCAGACTCGGGTTGGCTACATTAAAATTGAAGAGTTTACTTCCAACGCCGCCGAGCAGATGCGAAAAGCAATTATTGACTTGCAAGAAAAAGATGCAGAAGCCTTTGTTTTAGACTTACGCAATAATCCGGGGGGACTGCTTTATGGCAGCATTGAAATGGCAAGAATGTTGTTAGAACAAGGGGAAATTGTGTCTGTCGTTGATCGTAGTGGTGGCGATCGCGATTTTGAAGCGGATCAAACCTCAATTACTGATCGTCCCCTTGCCGTTTTAGTTAATGAAAACTCGGCTAGTGCTAGCGAAATTCTCGCTGGGGCTTTGCAAGACAACGATCGCGCTGTCATTGTTGGCAATCAAACTTATGGGAAAGGAACAGTACAATCAGTTAATTCCCTCTCTGATGGGTCTGGAATTGCTTTAACTGTAGCGCGTTATTATCTTCCTGATGGTGGCGACATTGATAAAAAAGGAATTGATCCTGACATTGAAGTCTCTTTAGAACGTGCTGATCAATTGCGCCTATCAGCTAACCCAGAGTTACAGGGAACAGAGGAAGATCCCCAATTTACTCGCGCCCTCTCAGTTCTTAATCAACATCTCGGTAAAGCAACAGTAGAAACTGACTCCTTCTCCAATCGCCGATAACAATCACTTTCGGTTGGGCGACTCCTCACTTTAACCCAGCCGATTTTATTTA
>JBKHER010000188.1:0-5620 GCA_046540715.1 Halothece sp. | reverse complement strand
AGTGACTAAAGCTGATATCGTCGATACCTTCTGAAAAATTGACCAGTCAAGGCTTTTTATTGTTCGTTCTCGACGCATCCTGATTTCGCGGTAAGGTGGGAAATATGAGTGAAACAGATGTCTGAGGGAAGACCTCGGCATTTGTCATTGTGTTAATGAATAGAATGTAATTAGAATGACGAAGTTACACGGGATTTGGCTGTCAGAAAGTAAAGGACTTTTTATTTGGGGAGAAACGTGGCGCACTCATGGAGGCGTAATGCTCAAAAAAACGCCTTCCTCCCATCCTTTAACCTTGAGTGAAGAAGAACTTGCTTCAGTTTTACAGGAACACTCCATTTCCGAAGATCAACTTAGTCATTTGATTACCAAAACCCTAACCTTACCGACGCAACAAGTTAGTGCTAAAAAATTTCTACCGCTTCTTTCACAACAAACACCAGAGGATCCCAAAACGGTTTCTCTGAAGACATGGCGAGTGTCTGGCTACTATCTCTCTCCTGAAACCACCCTCCATTTCTTAGACCATCTTTCTTTTGAAACCAGTGGCAGTTTACGGTTTTGGTCACAGTTATATTCTTGGCTTAATCAATTATTAGCGCGATCTAAGTTTCTACCCACTTTACAATCCCAACCCACAGGAAACGCAACAACTAGCTGGCAACCCCTTTTTGATGCCCCCAGTGATCAAAGCCGCTTACAAACCTTTGCCCAACAGATGCCCAATAGCTGTCGCGCCCATAACTTAAATGAGTCTCCCCAAGCCCTCATTATCCACTTTCTTAGCACCCTCCTTGATAGCAAAATTCGGTCTTATTCCATTCAAACTTTTCCCGCCGTCACCACTCCTCTCCTCAAACAATGGTTTCATGCCCTCTCTAGCCAAGAGTCTAGCTTTTCAGCAGAAGGAATGGATTTACGTCGCCTCGAAAAGGCTTTAACGTTATGGACAGAACCGATAAAAGATTATCTTGGGCGCAATTTATTAAATTCTATTGGACAACATCCTTTTCGCCCTTGTTTTCGTCTGCTTCCCCCTTCCCAAGGTGAAGAAAATTGGTTTTTAGAATACGGCTTACAAGCCCGTGATGATCAAGACTGTTTCCTCAATGCCCAAACCATCTGGAATACAGCAACTAAAAAACTGATTTTTCAAGGAAGAAGCGTTACTCAACCTCAGGAAACCTTATTACAAGGATTAGGATTAGCCCTACGTTTATATTCTCCGATTCAGGAGAGTTTACAAACGGCAACGCCCACGGGTTGTTTTCTTGATCCCATTCAGGCTTACGAGTTTATTCGCGCTAGTGCTTGGCAACTCTCGGAAAATGGCTTTGGCATTATTTTACCCCCTGGTTTAACCCCTGGAGAAGGGGAAAGACGATTAGGGGTGAAAGTGAAAGCGCAAGCCCCCAAGAAAGGGCAGAAACTAGGCTTACAGAGCCTACTCAATTATAAGTGGGAATTGGCTGTGGATGATGAAACCCTTTCTCCTGATGAGTTTAAGCAATTATTAGATCAACAGTCGCCACTGGTGGAAGTGAATGGGAAATGGTTAGCCCTTCAACCGAGTGATGTGAAAGCGGCGCAAACTCTCTTGAAAAATACCGATGAGGAGATGAACTTCTCGGTGGAAGATGCAGTGCGTCTCAGTAGTGGGGAAACTCAGACGATGGGAAAACTGCCCATTGTGGATTTTGAGGCTTCGGGTGCGCTAAAAGAGTTAATTACAAATTTAAGTGGGAATCAATCCTTAAAACCAATTGAAACACCAAAAGGATTTCAGGGTGAATTACGTCCTTATCAAGCAAGAGGCGCAGGATGGTTGGCGTTCCTGCAAAAGTGGGGATTAGGGGCTTGTTTAGCGGACGATATGGGTTTAGGAAAAACCATAGAGACGATCGCGCTTTTATTACATCTTAAAGAACAAGAAGACCTTTCTTCACCCACATTATTAGTTTGTCCCACTTCAGTTTTAGGCAATTGGGAACGAGAAGTGCATCGCTTTAGCACTAATCTTTCCTGTCTGGTTCATCATGGCGAAAAACGGAAAAAAGGACAACCCTTTGTGAAACAAGCCCAAAAGCATGATTTAATTATTACCAGTTATGCTTTAGCCCAACGGGATGCTAAAACTTTAGAAAAGGTCAGTTGGGAAGGGGTGATTGTAGATGAAGCGCAAAATATTAAAAATCCCCAAGCCAAACAGTCTAAAGCAGTCCGCAGTTTAGAGGCAAATTTTAAGATCGCGCTAACAGGAACGCCTTTAGAAAATCGTCTTTCGGAGTTATGGTCGATTATTGATTTTTTAAATCCAGGCTATCTCGGATCACAACAATTTTTCCAACGCCGCTTTGCTACGCCCATTGAAAAATACAGCGATCGCGATTCCCTGCAAACTCTCCGTTCTTTGGTAAAACCGTTTATTTTAAGACGGGTAAAAACCGATAAAGAGATTATTCAAGATTTACCTGAAAAACAGGAAATGAATGTTTATTGTGGGCTATCTCAAGAACAAGCAGAACTCTATCAACAGGTAGTAGATAAGGCACTAAAAGACATTGAAGATGCAGAAGGAATCCAACGTCACGGTAAAATTTTAACCCTGTTAATGAAGTTAAAACAGTTGTGTAATCATCCTGCTTTATTACAGAAAGAAGAAGACTTAATTAGTGCCAATCGATCTGGGAAATTATTGCGTTTAACGGAGATGTTAGAAGAGTTAACGGCAGAGCGCGATCGCGCTTTAATTTTTACTCAATTTGCCCAATGGGGAAAACTTCTCCAAACCTATTTAGAACAAACATTTAACTGTGAAGTTCCCTTTCTTTATGGCGCAACTCGCAAAAAACAACGAGAAGAAATGGTAGATCGGTTTCAAAATGATCCTGATGCGCCCCCATTTTTTATTCTGTCCATTAAAGCAGGAGGAACTGGTTTAAATTTAACTCGCGCCAATCATGTCTTTCATATTGATCGCTGGTGGAATCCTGCTGTGGAAAATCAAGCGACCGATCGCGCGTTTCGTATTGGACAAAAACAAAATGTGCAGGTGCATAAATTTATCTCTACAGGAACCCTCGAAGAACGAATTAATGAGATGATAGAAAGTAAGAAACAGTTAGCTGAACAAACCGTTGATGCGGGAGAAGACTGGTTAACCCAATTGGATACGGAACAGTTAAGAGATTTAGTCTTGCTTGATCGTAAAGCCGTTATTGATAGTTAAATTGCTGTTAGCGGAGTAAAAATTAAATGAAAAAGCCCCGACGACTTACCCGAATTATTAAACGCCTATGGCAACAAGATGAGAGATTTTTACAAATCACAGAAGCGGTAGAAGTGATCGTTGCTAAAGTTTTAACGATTGCCCTATTAATTGTTATTATTATTGCGCTCATTGATTTAATTTTTGTTTTAAGTAAACTGTTAATAAAATCGCCACCATCAGGATTTTTTAATGAAACACTGATGGAAATATTTGGACTATTTCTCAATGTTTTAATTGCTTTAGAGTTATTAGATAATATTACTGCTTATTTAAGAAAGCACATTTTTCAAGTGGAATTGGTTATTGCCACTTCCTTGATTGCCGTGGCACGCAAAATTATTATCTTTGATCTAGATAAATTTTCCAATATTGATTTAATCTCTTTAGCAATAGCCATTTTTGCCCTTTCAATTAGTTATTGGTTAGTGCATCGGATGAATCGACAATAATAATAAGTTCATTTTTGTTATTTTAAAAAGTAGCGACTCTTTTTGATCAACTCGACTAAATCAGGAAACTATGTTCTATCATGTCATCTACGACGGAAATTGTCATCTTTGTTTCTCTCTAGTTCAGCAAATGGAAAAAATCGATCAGGGAGCGCAATTTGATTATATTCCCATGGAAGATCAAGCAACCTTAAATCAGTTTGGGATTACCGAAAAAGACTGTAAACTAGGAATGATTTTAATTGAAGTGATGCAGCCGAAGAAATTGCCTGTAAACTTTCCCCTTGCAACAGGCTTAATTGAATTATATCGAAAAATTCCAGGCTTTAAAAACGTTGGAGACAATCTATATGAACAAATTCGAGATCATCGCTATCAACTTTTTGGCAAACGGAAACAAACTTATCACTCTCCCTATCCCATCGGTTGTAAAGTTAAGCAATAATATGAATAACGAATAACAAATAACGAATAACGAATAACAAATAACAAATAACAAATAACAATATGCCTGAATCTATTATTACTGTTCAATCAGTGGGTTTTCAACAGCAATTAGTCATTAATCCTCCCAAACAAGGATTAACCTTACAAGGAAACTTAAATATTCCTGGTGATAAGTCAATTTCTCATCGGGCGTTAATGTTTGGCGCGATCGCGCTTGGAGAAACTCGCATTCAAGGGTTATTATTAGGAGAAGACCCTCGCAGTACCGCCCACTGTTTACGGGCAATGGGGGCGCAAATTTCGGAATTAAACGCCGAAGAAGTCATCGTGCAGGGAACAGGATTGGGGAACTTAGAAGAACCTTCTGCTGTCCTTGATGCAGGAAATTCCGGAACCACAGTGCGCCTGATGCTAGGATTACTTGCTTCTCATCCTAACCGTTTTTTTGTGATTAGTGGAGATGCTTCGCTGCGATCGCGCCCCATGTCACGGGTGGTCAATCCCTTAAAGGAAATGGGCGCAGAAATTTGGGGGAGACAACACAATTCCTTAGCCCCTTTAGCCATCCAAGGACAATCCCTAAAAGCGATTACCTATAATTCTCCCATTGCCTCGGCACAAGTCAAATCCTGTGTTCTCCTAGCAGGATTAATGGCAGAAGGAAATACCACCGTAGTTGAACCTGCATTATCGCGAGATCATAGTGAACGGATGTTAGCAGCATTTGGGGCTAATATTACCACTGATCCTGACAGGAAATCAATCACCATTGAGGGGAAACCGAAATTAAAAGGACAGACAATTGTGGTTCCAGGGGATATTAGTTCGGCTGCGTTTTGGTTAGTGGCAGCAATTATTGTTCCCAATTCAGAATTAGTGATTAAAAATGTGGGAATTAACCCTACTCGTACGGGGATTTTAGAAGCATTAGAACGCATGGAAGCTGATATTACCATTGAAGATCAACAGATTATCGCAGGGGAACCTGTGGCAAATTTACGGGTGCGTTCTTGTCAATTAAAAGGCACAGAAATTGGAGGAAATTTAATTCCAAGACTGATTGATGAGATTCCCATTCTCGCTGTTGCTGGGATTTTTGCCCAAGGTAAAACCTTAATTAAAGACGCAGCAGAATTACGAGTCAAAGAAAGTGATCGCATTGCGGTTATGGCTTCCCAACTGAGTAAAATGGGGGCGAATATTACTGAACATCCCGATGGGTTAGAAATTAACGGGGGAGGGAATTTAATGGGAAGTGAATTAGAGGCTTATAATGATCATCGAGTTGCTATGAGTTGCGCGATCGCGGCTTTAAAAGCAAAGGGAAAAACCACCATTAATGGAGCCGAAGCCGTCGCTATTTCTTATCCAGACTTTTTTGATAGTTTACGCCAAATCTGCGAAATATAATATGTTATTGGTTATTAGTTATTGGTTATTCGTTATTCGTTAT
>JBKHER010000187.1:0-5625 GCA_046540715.1 Halothece sp. | reverse complement strand
AATTGGTATGTAGGGCTAATTCTTACTTAGAAATGGTATAAAATCCCCCCAACTTATGATCTGATTTGTAAAAAGCAGTTATCGGTTTAATCCCCCCTAACCCCCCTTGGTAAGGGGGGAATTAAAGGGGGGAATTGAAGGGGGGTACAACTGATTTAGGATTGCTATAACCTAGTTTAAAGGCTTATAACATGATTCTAATTCTAGGTATTGACATATTTCAAGGGTCTATAGCAGTTCTAATTCATTTGTAAAAACTTGATTCACCGTTTTTAGCTTGTTTCCCCCCTTTCAAAGGGGGGCGAAGGGGGGATAGTTTACAATTCATTTAGGATTGCTATAGATAATTGGTTGTATGCAAAGTTAATAAGTTCAAGGGTTTGATGCGCGATCGTAGCAACAGATTTAAGGCTTCATTAAATGAATAAAACCCGCTTGCTCAAAGTGCCGATCACATCACAGGTGAACGTTTCCCTAATTCTTCTCTGTTGCGTCACGACGTAAATAATGATCATGCTGATAAGAGAGATCGTTTACTCCTGTTTCTACTTTGCACTCTTCTAACAAATCTCCTAAAGCATCCCAGTCTGAAGCAGATTCATTGCTCTTTTCATTGAACTCTCTGATTAGGTGATAAACTTGCTCTAACTGTTCTTCTGGAACACGCTCTAATTCAGCTTGAATCAACTCTTTGATTGTCATTGCTTTACCCTAATGCTTTTTTGGTTTCTATAGCAATATTATCTCATTTGTAAAAAGCAGTTATAGGTTTAATCCCCCCTAACCCCCCTTTGTAAGGGGGGAATTAAAGGGGGGAATTGAAGGGGGGTACAACTGATTTAGGATTGCTATATCTTATTCAACCGTTTCAGGTAATTGAGCTTTTACTGATTCTAAAATGGTATCTTTAATAAACGAGCTTGCCTGAAGAATTTCAACCCCAATTAACTCTCCTGCTTCATTGAGTTCTGCTGTGATATTAGGACTAATTTCGCGACTAGCAGCTTCGGGTTCGTCGGAAATCATTAGGTGTAAAATGTCTTCTTGAGCAAAATATGCCATTTTTGAGTTATCCATTGATTTCAAATCTTCCCTTGTATATGGAATACTCTAATACTTGCTACAAATGATCCCCCCAACCCCCCTTAGATAAGGGGGGCTTAAGGAATCGGTGTGTAGCGAACTTTTCTAGATTTCATATTATAAGTTATTTTGATTAACTAGGAAATTGAGCCATAAATTGACGATCAATGCGATCTTTCCAACGCCAGAGTAAGGGGTGATGCAAGCCTAAATTTCTCCAAGACGCGATCGCGCTTTTGTCTCCAGTTCCAATTAAACTGAGATAAGACTTTTGGGGATAATAAGGCTTTAAAGGTTTTCCTAAAATTGTCCGTTGTAAATTTTGAAATAACGGTTTCCCTTGTCGCACAGCAAAAACACCAGCTTTTGGGCGAGGATGATTTTTAATGGTGGCGATATCCCCAGCAGCAAAGACGAAAGGATGAGAAACCGATTGTAAATACTCATTAACTAAGATAAATCCCTTTTCATCAGTGGCTAATCCACTCTCTTGAATCCATTTCGGGGAAGTTGCTTGAGTTACCCAGAAAACAATATCGGTTTCTAGTGTCATTCCCGAAGCGCAAACCAGTTTATCAGGAAATACTTCTGTAACTTTTTCTCCTAAATAAAGTTTAATTCCCCGTTGGGTTAATAACTGCTGTAACTTACGGCGCACCCATTTACCGTGTTGGGGTAATAATTCTTTTCCCCGTTGTAGTAAGTGAATAGAAACAGCATTAGTAATCTGTTGTAACCGTTGTTGCATATTGAGCGCTAGTTCAACACCCCCTGCACCCCCGCCGACAATAGCAATGTTTCGGGGTTGATTGGGGCTAGATTCCACAGTCGTTAAAAATTGTTCCCAATGTTGGAGGAAAATAGGAACTGGTTTTGCGGGAATCGCGTAGTCTTTGGCTCCCGTAACTTCTCCCATGGAAGGGGTAGAACCAATATCAAGGGAAACATAATCAAAGGGAAGGGGCGGACGTTGCTTACAGAGAACTTGTTTTTTCTCAAGATCCAAACCAACGGCGCGATCGCGTATCAAGTCAGCATGGGAAAATTCAGCTAATTGCGGTAAGTTAATGTGGGTTTCTTCATGGGTATAAAATCCCGCCACATGACCGGGAAGCATTCCAGAATAAGGAGTCTGTTCTACATCATTGAGGAGCTTTAAGCGAACATTGGAAAGATAACGTCTTGCCCACTGTTTTAGTAGGATAGCATGGCTATGACCACCACCAATGAGAAGAAGAGATTGGGATTTCATGATAAATTCAGACTCACTCAGCTACTTTATTATATTGTTTCATCTGTCTCTGAGTGTTTGCTGAAAAATGGATTATTCAAAAAAAGCCTACTGCGCGATCGCGCTCGGAAGTAATTTAGGAGACTCCCAACAGAATTTAGAACAAGCGATTAACAAGTTAGAACAAGTTCCTGAAATAACCGTTAATGGGGTTTCTCACTGGTATGAAACCCTCCCCGTCGGGCCAGCGCAACCGAATTATCTCAACGGCTGTGCCATCTTAACCACTACTTTATTCCCCCTAGAATTATTAGACACCTTACTAGCCATAGAAAATCACTTTGGGCGAGTGCGTCAAGAACATTGGGGAGCGCGTACCCTTGATTTAGATTTACTTTTATATGACGATTTAGTGTTAGATACGCCACGGTTACAATTACCGCATCCGAGAATGGGAGAACGGGCGTTTGTCTTAGTGCCATTAGCTGAGATTGCATCGGATTGGATCGAACCAATTACTGGAAGCGCGATCGCGCAGTTAAAAGACACGATAGACTGTTCTGGTGTCCTCAAACAGCTTTAAAAATAATCTAATGTCCAGCAACACCCCTAAAATCTTAAAAGAACGCCTCTATTACGAAGGACGTAAATTTAGCTTTGAAGTCAACTATCTTCGCCTCCCCAACGGTGCAGAAGGAGAATGGGAATGTATCCGTCACCCCGGCGGCGCATTAGCCGTTCCCATCACCTCCGATGGTAAATTAGTGTTAGTGGATCAATATCGGTTTGCGGTCAAACAAAGGTTATTAGAATTTCCTGCTGGCACGGTTGAACCCTATGAAGAGCCAGCAGAAACTATAAAACGGGAAATTGAAGAAGAAACTGGCTATCACGCCAAGCAATGGCAAACTTTAGGGAACTTTCCCCTCGCGCCCGGTTATTCTGATGAGTATATCTATGCCTTTCTCGCCACAGACTTAGAAAAGCTAGAAACTCCCCCTGCTCAAGACGAGGACGAAGACATTAACATTGCTCTCTATACCCCAGAAGAATTGGAAAAGTTAATTCACACTGAAGACATCAAACTGGATGCCAAATCCATTACTAGCTACTATCTCGCTCGGGCTTTTTTCTAAGTTAGTCTTAGGGGGAACCTCGGGAGGCAGTGTTATCTTTTAAAAAGACTTAACAATCACTTAACACTCAAACTCTAACATGACAGCATCCGCCGCAAGCAGGGAAAATCGCCCACAAGAAAATGACTGGCGACTCTTACTGCGCCTTGTTCCTTATGCGAGTCGTAATAAAAAGCTCCTCTTTACCTCTCTTAGTTTGCTTATCCCCCTCTCCATCGCAGGGGCGGTTCAACCGTTAATTATTGGACAAGCTGTTTCCTTTTTACGAGATGAGCAAACTTGGGCGTTTCTAGATAATGTATCAATTAACCAAGGATTAAATATTCTCACGGGATTCTTATTCCTAACTATTGTCATCCGATTAGTTTTTAATGCCCTACAAGGTTATCTCGTGCAACGAGTCGGACAGGAAATTACTGCCAATATTCGCGATGATCTCTTTGGTCATGTCACCTCCCTAGCCGCTAAATTTTTTGATCGCACTCCTGTTGGGCGTTTAGTGACTCGTTTAACCAGTGATGTTGAAGCATTAGGCGATGTTTTTTCCACTGGCGCTGTGGGAATCGTCAGTGATGCTGTCTATATTTTAGTGATTCTGATTACCATCTTTACCATTCAATGGCAACTGGCAACCTTATTAGTATTAATGTTTTTCCCCGTAACAGCATTAATTATTTATTTTCAGCAGCGATATCGCCAAGCGAATTATCGCTCTCGCGAGGAATTATCTAGACTTAATTCCATGTTGCAGGAAAATGTTATGGGAATTAACATTGTGCAACTATTCCGTCGGGAAAATTTCAATGGTGAGATGTTTCGGAAAACCAACTATCGCTATTTGAAAGAAGTTGACCAAACCATTTTTTACGAGTCCGCTATTTCTGCTACTTTAGAATGGATTGCCTTAGTTGCCATTGCTGGAATTTTAGGCTTAGGAGGAATGCTTGTTTTAGGCGATCAAGTAAACTTTGGAACCCTATCAGCATTTATTCTATATGCTCAACGCCTCTTTGAACCTTTAAGACAATTTGCGGAGAAATTTACACTTTTACAAACAGGGTTTACTGGGATCGAACGAATTACCCAATTAATGAATGAGCCCATTGAAATTCAAGATCCTAATCCAGAGCAACAAAAGAGTTTATCCCTTATTAACGATGATAAAAGTAATCTTGGAGAAATTCGCTTTGAAAATGTTTCCTTTGGCTACAAAGAAGATGAGCCAGTTCTCAAAAACTTAAATTTTGTGATCAAACCCCAAGAAAAAGTGGCTCTAGTTGGCCCCACGGGTGCTGGTAAAAGTTCAATTATTCGCCTACTTTGTCGATTATATGAACCGACTTCTGGTCGTATTCTCGTTGATGGCATTGATATTCGAGATTTACCACAAACCGAATTACATCGTCATATTGGCGTAATTTTACAAGAGAATTTTCTCTTTACTGGGGATGTGAAAGATAACATCACTTTAGGTGAAAAATACTCCTTTGAGGAGATCAAAAAAGCAGCAGAAACTACCAATATTAACGCTTTTATTGAGAGGTTACCTCAAGGTTATGATACGTCTTTAAGAGAACGGGGCAATAATTTATCGGGGGGTGAAAAACAGCTTTTAGCTTTTGCCAGAGTTGCTATTCGTGATCCGAGAGTTTTAGTATTAGATGAAGCTACCGCCAGTTTAGATGTGGGAACAGAAGCGTTAATTCAAGATGCTTTAAGTTCTTTATTAGAGAAAAGAACGGCAATTATTATTGCTCACCGTCTCTCAACAATTCGGGATGTGGATCGGATTTTAGTCTTAAAACAAGGGGAACTTATTGAATCTGGAAACCACGAGGAATTATTGGAACAGGATGGGTTATATTCGAGTTTGTATCAACTGCAAGCAATGGGGCAAAGATCATGAACAAGGATTAGCCCTACACAACGCTTAATTCAGTCCCCCAGTCACCAGCAGGGTGGTTTCATTCTCGGAGAAATCACCTTGTTTGTGGAGAGATGGGGAGCCGTTTACAGCCTGCTTTTTGCTAATTCTGGATGTTATATGAAATGGAACTGTGTATGCTACATACCGATCCCCCCTTGCCCCCCTTAATAAGGCAGGGTCGTTTCATTCTCCTGAAATCACCTTCAGGTGGGGAGAGGGGGAGAGAGGGAGAGGGGGAGATGGGGAGC
>JBKHER010000186.1:0-5650 GCA_046540715.1 Halothece sp. | reverse complement strand
AAAGGGGGGAACAATGGGTTGGTGTGTAGCACTAATTCTTAAAAATGGTATAACCAATAACCAATAACGAATAACGAATAACTAATTGCTACCGTTGCGATGTTCATTATCGTAGTGAATGCGTGTTCCCGCCCAAGATAGTTTCTCACGCAGAGTATGGTAGAAGGAATGTTCCTCACGGAGGATAATAAACTTTGCCAGACAATTTGCCATCGTCACAGAAACGCGCTGCCCTGGCCAAATGGTTGTTCCTAATGATCCATCTGTCCAAAGTTTGGTGACGGGTTCTTGTTCTCCTAGGGGCCAAACATTAACCACAGAACCCGGTGGAATGACTAAAGGGCGACTAGAGAGACTAAGGGGACAAATGGGGGTAACGACCATTGCTTCCATTCCAGGATGTACAATGGGGCCATTAGCAGAGGCGGTGTAGCAAGTGGAACCAGTGGGCGTAGAAACAATTAAGCCATCGCCTTGAAATTGATCAACCACCTCCCCATCCACCTCCATTTCTAGAATCGAAGTGGGCATCCGATCAATACTTGCCGGTTTCACACACATTTCATTTAAGCAGAAAAATCGATCACTCATGGGTTCAGGTTTAATGCGTCCTCCCTCCAAGACTTGCGCTTGTAGCATCATCCGCCTTTGAATAGCATAAAAATCAGATTCTAGGCGATCTAAAGTGACTTCAATATCTTGACAAAGTTCAAAAGGTTCGGTAAGAAAGCCTAAATGACCTCCTATATTCACGGCAAGAATTAGGGGGGCTTCTAGGGCTAATTCTCGGGCAGCGGCTAAAGCGGTTCCATCGCCGCCAAAAACAAGGGCAAGGTCAATTTGATTACTCACAGAGGATAAAAAAACGGGATAGGGATTATCTTTAAAGCCACTTGGCCCCATAAGAACCTTACAATTGCGCTTTTCTAGGGCTTTAGAATATTTTTCCGCCCAGGCTTTGCTTTCAGGTTCATCGGCTTTATAGGCGATGATGACTTGTTTGAGTTCCACAATTGTTAATAATTATTCGACGGCTTCAATTTCTAGGCTAGCGATGCTTTTTTCAAAGTTGTTCACCCGTTGGTCAAATTCACGACTGGGAGTCGTATAAGTGGTAATCCAAATCCTGTCTTTTCCAGAGTGAAAATAAAACAGTTGCGTCATGTCTATCCCTTTTTCGGTGGTAATCGTAGTTAAAATTCGTCCTATAGAAGTTCCATTGCGATTGACCATTTCTTGTTCTTCAATGTTATGAGTTGCTTCTAGTTCGCCAACGGCTTGAGACAAATAGGCATCAAGGGTTATTTCCTCCTCTAAAGGATACTGAACGATATTGACATTAGTAAGGGTATTATCTTCAAAGAATTGGGTATCGAAAGCAATTAAAGCAACTTCGTCGATATTTTGTTGCACTGCTTGTACTCGCTCACTATAATCTCCATTAACTTCCTCTAAGCTGGATTCAATTTCAGTGAGGTCAAGGTTCGGATTGCCACCGCGATAAGTTGCTGGAACAGATAACTTTAGACTTTTTCCTTCTAAGGTTTTCCAGTTGTCGGCAGTTAAGTCATAGGCTTCTAAACTTGCCTCAGGTTCACTCCCATTAGTGGGGGAATTATTGTCTTCGGAAGTAACCTGTTGAAAGCTGCTGAGTGTAATTAAGACCACAACAAGGAGAAAGGAAATCAAATGTTTCATTGCTTCAATAGTTGATTGAGATAGCGCAACAGTAATATTCCGATGAGAGTTGTTAAAGCCACTACTAGCCAATAGCTATCAGTGATGATGCGACTTTGATCTAAAGCCCAACCCCCCATCGGCGGACCAATCAAGAAACCGATTGCCCAACATTGAGAATTTAAAGAAAGATAAATTCCTCTCATGGAGGCCGGGGCAATATCAGCCACAAGAGATGATGCAGCAGGGGTGTAACTGTTCAGACCTAACCCTAAAATGCCAAGGGTAATAATGGCAATGACTAAAGGTGCATTGGAGGTTACCCCTGTCACCCATACTAACCCAAAACCAATGAGCCAAAGTGAGAAGGAAAAGGTGAGGGCTTCGGCACGTCGAAAGCGGTTTAAAAATCTCGCCATGGGTAACTGCATGATGGCAGCTAAGGTAATATGCCAAGTGAAAAGGGCGCTGATGATTTCGGGAGAAAATCCTAGTTCTTCGCCGCCAGTTTGGGGATAGTTACGGAGATAGAGGGGGAGGGTACTTTGTACTTTGGCAATATAGCTAGTGAAGAGAATATTAATGCCGAGAAAGATGACAAAAGCGCGATCGCGCAGAGCAATTCCCCAACCTTGAAACGCATTTCTCTGACTGGTTCCTTCTTCAAAATTATAACTTTCTGCGATCGCAAAATAAATCACCGCAAAGAAGACTAAAAAGGAAATACCATCGGCGACAAATAAGAGGCGATAATTGCCAGCGGTGCTAATAATTAATCCCCCGAGAATAACGCCCACCCCTAGCCCTAAACTATCCGCAACCCGAGTCACGGCAAAGGCTTCATTACGATCTTCTGGCCCAGTAATATCTGCTATAACGGCTTCGGTAGCTGGCCAATATAATCCTACCCCAAATCCCATTAATAAATTGCCAGCCAAGAGAGTGGGAAAGTTATAAGTTAAGGCTAAAACAATATCAGCGAGGACAGAAACCGCTGCCGAAAGTAATAACGTTCGTCGTCTTCCCCAAGATTTGTTATCAGTAAAAACCCCGCCAAAAAAGCGACCGAGAACCCCGGCTACTTGACCACTTCCGATGCCAATTCCTACCAGTGTCGCGGATAATCCCACTTGGTTAACGAAGAAAATTGAAGCATAAAATAAGACGAATCCTGTGCCAATACTCGATAAGAATCGCCCAAAGGCTAAAATCCAAGTGGTACGATTGAGGGCTGGAAATTGTTGTTTAATTTTTTTCCACATTCTAGGTTATTTGTATTCCACGGATAGGGAATCCCCAACTTCTAATTCTAATTCCTCAGCTCGTCCGCTTCGTAATTCAATCACTTGGTCAATAATGGTATCAGGGCCATAAGTGGGACATGGGGTTTCATTGCAGGGGGGAACATCTGGCGCGATCGCGCGAACCTCTCCTTCATGCAAAAAGATCATATCAAGGGTAATTTCCACATTTTTCATCCAAAACTGAGGCTCTCTAGGCGGTTCAAGAGGAAATAGCATCCCTCGGTTAGCAGCGAGTTTTTCCCGATACATCAACCCCATCGCTTGTTCTTCTGGGGTACGAGCTACTTCGAGTTCTATGATTTCTCCACTAATTTCCACTTGCGCTGTAACAGGCAATTTTTGACCCTGTGATTCACTTGGACGAGTTTCGGACTCTGCAACCGACTGATCAGAGGAGGAGCAACTCATTAGTAATAGACAACAAAATAAGGCAATTCCACTTAAACGCAACATCTTTAATATCACTTATTTTTAACTCCTAATATTTGCACACTTTCTTCTCTTGCTGAAACTCAGGAACTAGAAAATATAAGAAATTCATCATGGTTTCTTGATCGCCTTTTCGCGCTGCCTCTAAAAGAACATAAAGCGGTTTTTCTAGCTGACACCAACTAATCATCTGTTCTTTGGCGGCATAAATTTTAGGATGACGGGTGGGAATTGATGTATTTTGATCAATGAGTAGTTCTTCATAAAGTTTTTCTCCAGGGCGTAACCCTGTAATTTTGACATCAATATCTTTACCGACTTCTAAACCACTCAATTTAATCATTTGTAATGCTAAATCATAAATTTTAATCGGTTCCCCCATATCTAATAAAAAGACTTCTCCTCCTTTTCCTAAAGCCCCTGCTTGAATGACTAACCGCGCAGCTTCGGGAATAGACATGAAATAGCGAGTAATTTCGCGATGAGTTACTGTAATCGGTTTGCGTTCAGCAATTTGCTTGCGGAATCGAGGAACAACCGAGCCATTACTATCAATAACATTCCCAAATCGAACCATCACGAAAGTGGTTTCTCCAGGATTATTTTGAGCAAAGGCTTGCAGGATTAATTCCCCAATGCGCTTAGTTGCTCCCATAATATTAGTCGGGCGAACGGCTTTATCCGTAGAAATCAAAACAAAATTCTTGACCCCGTAGTCCCTAGCTGTCCTTGCAGTAACCAAAGTGCCATAAACATTATTGATAATGCCCTGAGCAGGATTATATTGTACTAGCGGAACGTGCTTATAAGCAGCCGCATGATAAATGGTTTCAATCCCATAATCTTGGATAATGTTGCGAAAATGATTTTCGTCGGTAACTGACCCTAAACAAGGGACACACATCACCTGAGAAGCCATTTCTTCCACTTCCTGATCAATGTTATAAAGGGCATATTCATTCCGTTCATAGAGAACTAATACTCGTGGATTTTGCTGGATAATTTGGCGACAAAGTTCTGATCCAATTGAACCACCTGCCCCCGTCACAAGAACAGCTTTTCCTGTAATGTTAGTGCTAAGTAATTCTAAAATGGGAGGCACTTCTTGTCGCCCTAGTAAATCAGTTACATCAATTTGTCGGAGTTGACTGAGGGGAACATTACCGTTGATGATTTCTCCTAACCCTGGCACTGTTTTAACCGTCACAGGGAGTCTTTTTAAATTGTTAAGGATGGTTTGCTTCACTGCCCCTTCCACTGAGGGCATAGCAAGCAAAATCGTTTTCACTTTATGATGTTTGACTAATTTGGGTAACCTAGCGGGAGGGTAAACGGTCAGGCCATTAATTTGCTGTTTTTGTAATTCGGGATTGTCATCGACAAAGGCGACAACGGAATAGGTTTTTTGGTTACACAGGGCTTGCGCCAATTCTGTTCCAGCGTTGCCAGCCCCATAAATAATCGCTTTTGGGGGAACTTCTCCGACAAAGAGGGGAGAATTGGCGCTGTAGAGAGACCAGCGGATGATCAACCGAATTCCCACCATTAAAACGAGGCTTAAAAGGGCATCAATGACGAAAACGGTGCGCGGAAGTTGCTCTAATTGAGCAAAAAAGCCAATCACAATGATAGTGGCATAACTCAGCGCGATCGCGCGGACTCCTTTATACAAAAGCTCTAACCCGAGATACCGCAAAATTGGGCGATACATTCCCATACTCACAAAAGTAAATATTTTTACTGAGAAAGTGATCAGGATAATCGGTAAATATTCTGAAAATAGATCTTCTACCGCTAAGGTTTCAAAGCGAGCCGCAAAAGCAAATGCCATGCTAAAAACTAAAAGGATTAAATCAAGGTTGATAAAAATCCATTGTTTCTGATGACGGGAGAGAGAGGCATGAAATTTTCGGCAAAGGCGGGCAACAAGTTGAACCATAATGATCGAGTTGACTAAATATATTTATTAATAGCTATAAGAGGGTTAGGAATGGGTTAGCTACTAGATTACGAAAAACACGATAAAACCATGACAACTATATAAGAAACTCAAAGATATAACAGGTATTTTGACTAATCATATTCTCATTAGGTTTCTTTTGGCGAGAAAATGCAGTGATTAACATAATAATCCTTAAAGTCTAAAATTATGACAACATTTTATTGTCGTCGGTGTGTGCTACCTTCTAAAACTGGTTGGACAGTTGCTGCCTCGGGCAGGATCATCTTGAGTTGGGTGC
>JBKHER010000185.1:0-5686 GCA_046540715.1 Halothece sp. | reverse complement strand
AAGCCAGAACCACCATACTCAGAACGAAGTGGGGTAGGTCGCCAGCCTCCCCCATAATAATAACCCGAGATTCCTGTACCATGACGAGATAAATAAAGGGGTTGCGATTCTTGACGCAGAGTAAGTGCAGAACGCTGAGTATAACCAGCAAAAACGGTTAATAAAGCAATGGTTAGACCGAGACCAGCAAAAATTTTCGGTAGCATAGTTATGGATTAATTAGTATCAACAGTAATGATTTTAACGGGATGATTTCCAGATAAAGTTTTCGCATTTTCTTTGACGATTAACGTTGTTCGATCAATGGGTTGATCAGGCGTTACTTCTACATAAAAACCATAAGAACCTCGTCGTGTAAAGACAAAATATTGTTCTAATTTCCCCCTTGCGTCTTCTATTTCTCCATCATCTCGACGATAATTAACGTTGATATTAGTTTGTTCGCTATAAACTTGTTCTCCCATGCCATCTTTAATCCAGAGGTTAACGGCTAAAGAAGAAGGAGAAGTTTCATCGGATAATATTTTAACAGTGAGTTTGACTAAATTATTTTCACCGCCAATAATCCCACGCCCTCCCACATCACTATCATTAATGGTTTCTTTAATTCTAACCTTTCCCGTCGTTCCCACTGAAATTAAGGTTAAAATTGTCATCGCGATCGCGCCGAAAAAACCGACCCAAAGATAGCGCGTATCAATCACCCCATTCTTAACATTAACTCGAAAAGAAACGGGTTGATCCGTAATCGTATTCCCACCAGTTTTCCCATATTCTAAAACCGAAACCGCAATTGTCAGTTCTTCTTCTTCTTTTTCTCCTAACTGAACATCTAATCCCCCTAATAAATCTTCTTCTTCCCAAGTGCCACTTTCTCCCCCTTCTCGCCAAATTCCAGACTCTCGCCAAGCCTCTTTAATCGCAGTAGCGAGTCTTTCTCCTTGTTGATCATAAAGTTGAATTTCATAAACTACCCAACGATTAGTGGGAATCGTCGCTTTGACATCAATGCGTAATGCACCAATGAGACTTCGCTGCAACGTAATTGGCGGTAACTCCACTCTTTCCCCAGGAGAAACAGTCACTCTTTCATTAAAGAGTTGTTGAGAGAAAAAAACACTAGCTATGGTAGCAATAACCATTAAAGCAAGGGCGATGACACTGATTTTAGAACTTTGTTCAACAAAACGACTAGTTGTCGAAGATTTAATTTGGACTGACATTTTTTTAGAATAATAAATTCAGTTAACAGGATAACTTTAGCGTATAATTTTAAGGGAAGTTTTAGCACTCGTTAAAATCATGGAAGCATTATTACAAGCAATTGGATCAACATTAGGTTGGGCTTTTTTCGGGGTATTTCTTCTTTATGGTGCAGTTTGCCTCTTTGATTTTATTACACCCACGGATTATCGCGGGGAAATTCGTCAAGGAAATACCGCAGCCGCCATTTTTGTGGGGGCATTTATTCTGGCGTTGACAGCAATTATTGTTGCTGTGATTGTGAGTTAAAAATTCTTAAGTTTTTCCAAAGAGTATGCTAGGCTATGGGATTAAATTTAAGAATGAATGTGTGCAACGATGAGTAAAATACAGGTAGGATTACTATTTGGTGGGCGTTCAGGAGAACATGAGGTGTCGATTCGTTCGGCTGCCGCGATCGCGCAGGCACTACAATCGGAAGAAAATGCCCCAAAATATGATCTCACTCCTGTTTATATTCACAAAAATGGCATCTGGGAAGCTGGAGAAGGCGCAAAAACCGTTTTACAGCAACAGATTCCGCCCACCCTACAAGGTTCAGGAAACTTATGGGAATTGCCCCCAGAAGCTGCCAATATTGATGTTTGGTTCCCTATTTTACACGGGCCGAATGGGGAAGATGGAACGATTCAAGGATTACTAACCTTAATGCAAGTTCCCTTTGTGGGCAGTGGTGTGTTAGGGTCAGCCGTAGGAATGGATAAGTTGGCGATGAAAACGGCTTTTGCCCAAGCGGGACTCCCACAAGTGAGTTATAAAGGGGTGAGTCGAGATAAAATTTGGTCAAGTCCTTGTGTGTTTCCCAAACTCTGTGATGAGATAGAAGACGAGATTGGTTATCCTTGCTTTGTCAAACCTGCCAACTTAGGATCATCAGTGGGGATTTCTAAAGCCAAAGCGCGATCGGAATTAGAAACGGCGCTAGATGAAGCCGCCAATTATGATCGGCGCATTATTGTAGAGGAAGGAATTACCGCTAGAGAAGTAGAATGTGCTGTCTTAGGGAATGAATATCCCCAAGCCTCAGTGGTGGGAGAAATTAGCTACAACGCAGACTTCTACGATTATGAAACGAAATACACAGAAGGCAAAGCAGAACTTTATATTCCCGCCCCTCTTCCTGATAAAATTTTTAAGCAAGTGCAAGAATTAGCTAAAGAAGCCTTTATTGCTGTTGATGCAGCTGGCTTATCCCGAGTTGATATTTTCTATGAAGAAGCCACAGGAGACGTTTATCTGAATGAAATTAATACTCTCCCTGGGTTTACCGTTACCAGTATGTATCCTCGCTTGTGGGAAGCCACAGGGATTTCTTTTCCGCAATTAGTTGATCGTTTAATTCAGTTGGGGATGCAACGGCATTAATAGATGGGGAAACAATGGCGGTTAATTCCTTTATTCATTTTCTTGATTGTTGTCTTTTCTTTAAATGAAAATCCTTTTCGGAAACAATTAGCTTCTCCTTCGCCACCATCCATTCCAGCCTCCTTTAAAGTAGAAAAATGGCGGCAACAGTTAGGACAAAAAATTATTACCCTTCGTCAAGCCATTCCTACAGAAAAGCGGGTAATTTTAGTTCCTGATGAAGCAACTTTTTTAAATGCCATTCAACAGTGGAATCTTCAACGTCGCTATCCAATTTTAATTGAAGATGATTACTATACGCCTCGCTTTTTAAGACGTTTTCAACCAGAAGAAGTGATACGGTTATCTTCTATTAAGGAAACTCCGTCTAATCGAAAAGACACAATGAGAAAAGCCGTGGCGGCGGCTTGGGAAAGTGAAGCAGAAACTTTATCTCAAACTTGGGAAAATTTAGGTTGGAATCCCCCAGGGGTTGTGATTACTTCAGTGAATGATCCCGCCTCAGTAGCAGCAGTTGCCCTTGCAGCCGATCGCGGTCAGCCTTTATTATTTTTAGAAGACTATTTTGGCGGGGTAAATCAGACTCTCAACTCCGAACAATGGCAAACACTTAATCAGCAAGTGAATGATTTAATCGCCAGCACCGAGTATGAGTATGAAAGTTTAGGCGATACCATTGATACCATTACCTTAGCGCGAACCATTCCAGCGAAATATAAAAGCCCTGAAAACGATGATCTCTTAGCCGTAACAGATGGCTTAGGGCGAAATGAAGAGGGAAACCGCTACGCCATTACAGGTTGGATTTATGGTAGTCCAGAACGAGCCGCTTATCAAGCCATGTCTGCTATTTTTTTACCGCAAGAAACCGCCCTGCTTTATGATAGTTATCCGCAAACTGAAAATTGGGAAGCCTATCACTTTCAAGAAAGTCTCCCGACTTTAGAAGAGAAAAGTTTAGAGGTTAAGCATATTAAACATGCTAATGCGAGTAAGGAAACTTGGCAAGAAATTAGTAATGAATCTTGGGATTATGATTTAGCGTTTATTAACTCGCGAGGGGGAAAAGCGAATTTTTCTGTAGGAAATGGAAGTGCTTCCGTTGAAGATATTCCCAATCTTAATGTTCCCACCGCAATGCACATGATCCATAGCTTCTCAGCAACAACTCCTGATGATATTAACACCGTGGCTGGGCGTTGGTTAAATAATGGCGTTTATGCTTATGTTGGTGCAGTAGATGAACCTTATGTCAGTGGGTTTGTTCCCCCGCAATATATCATTTCTCAGCTATCCTTAAATGTTCCGTTTTTGGTTGCGTCTCGTTATAGTAATTCCCCGACATGGAAAGTAACCACCATTGGCGATCCACTAATGGTTATTCATGAGGATATTGAGTATAATAAAAAGCCGTAGCTTTTTAACTAAATTGATGTGGGTTTCTTATTCTTTATGGTCGCAGTTTCAACCTCAACTCGGAAAAGAGGAATATCATTGTCATCATCAACGAGGCTTTATTCGCGCTAAGGCGCGTGAACCTAAAGTTAAGGAATTGAAAGCAAAGGATACTACGCCACAGAAAATTGGCAAACTTGCCCAAAAAGCAGTTTACTATTTCTATCATCATCCTGAATTTTTAAGTCGAGAGGGAATTAATTATATTGCTAAAGAGGTGCTAAACTTACAGCAAGAGTCTGAAGAAGTGCAAAGTCGCCTCCAGAAAATTTTAGAACAGTATCTCCATTATCCTTTCTTGCAAGATAAATCGGTTCTAAGTCTCACTTCAGGGGAAGAAAATCATTTTTCTAATGTTACCCTGAAAGATGATTACAGACAAGGTAAACTTTTTTTTGCCTATGATTGTATTCTAAAAAGAGAGGATGAGGGAATCCATATCATAGATTTTAAAACAGGGAAAAGTCAGTTTAAGCCTGATATAAGACAGGGGTTAGTGTATTTGTTGGCGGGTAGAATATTATATCCAAATAAGACAGTCACTGCTTCATTTTATCACTTAGAATTAGCCCAAGAATCTGAGAGTTATTCGGCGACAGATGAGGAATTAAATTTAGTCGCTAAAAACTTACTCGACATCGCCCAGACAAATCAAAAACAAATCAACCGTTATCACCAGTTTCCTGATAGTTTTAATCAGATTTTTCCCGCTTCCCCTGGAAAAGTTTGTAATCATTGTCAATTTACTTCCATTTGTGAACATTATGACGAGTTCCAATTATATTAGTACCATTTTAGAGGTTAGTTTATCGTCTCAACCGAGAGTAACTTGTTGGCAAGTAAACTCTACCCTTTCTATTCAACAAGGTCGGAAGATTGCTAGCCATTTTTCAGGAAAAAATTATACAGTAAAAGGAGTTTATTATCATGGATATTTTTGGGTAATTTCTCATCCTAGTAATACCACTCATCAAACGAATTGGCAAGAGGATTTTAGCGCGATCGCGCAAAAGTTACGTTCTGAGTTTGGACAATTAGATTTAAGTCTTACAGAAATCAGTATTGATGTTCCTCCAATAACCGTTATCTCCCAGTTAGCAAGGCAAATTTTATCTCCAAAAGCGAAACAGCAACCCCATACAGTCTTTCAAGAATCATTTTATCAAATCTATCGTGAACTAGATATTATTCCTGAAATCATTTTTCCTGACAAAGCAGGAATTGCCTTAAATTGGAAAACTCATATTCAACCAACAGAAACCCTTAAAGATTACTGGATTCGGAATAATAAAGATCAGAATACTCTCTTAAAATTAGACGTTAGAAATCGTTTTGCTAATCATCGTAGTGGCATCATTGATAGTGTTATTGGAACTTGTCAAACTGAGCGCGATCGGCTATTAAGTTATGATTTAATTCCTAGCACTCGTCGTCTGATCGAAAATAGTGATAATGAAGATTTAGTGGTTTCTGTCAAAGATAAAAATCAGGAAAACTATAGTGATTATGTAATTGCTGGTTTAGAGTTAAATATCAATCCGAACAATTGCCAATTAGTGGGATTAAATAATTACGAACAGTATCGTAAACAAGCTAAAATTGA
>JBKHER010000184.1:0-5693 GCA_046540715.1 Halothece sp. | reverse complement strand
GGGCTGCCCCTGATTGAATTGAAACCGTTTATGGTCTGGGATATCATCTCAAAGAAATTTAAGTTTCCGCCTCGCTCAGAAGTCAGTGATCTTCACTGGCGACTTTTACTCTCCTATGTGGGAGTAATGAGTGCAATTTTAGCAGTTTTTGCTAGTGGGACTTATCTATTTGTTAGTCGCAGTTTTCAGCGACAATTAGATCGTAATTTGTTGACTCTAGCGCAAGCAGCCACTCCTTCTCATACCAGAATTCAACAGAAGGGGAGTGAGTATTTAGAGGGCGTGGATGAAGTACCTTGGCGAGATATTTTTAATCGCGATAGTCAGAGTTTGGAATGGTTTGATGCTCAAGGGAGACTATTAGCAACCCAAGGAGAGTTAACGGTAGATGATCCCCCAGAAACGGGGTCTCATACTCGCTCGATGGAGTCTTCACCTCATAATATTCGATCATATACCATTTCTGTATTTCGCGATCGCGCCACCTCGAACCAACCGAGTCTAGAAGGCTATATTCGGGCTTCTCAATCCACTGAAGAAATGCAAGCCTCCCAAAGACAACTGCTGTGGGGATTAATTACAGGGGGAACCATTGCAGTCATTTTATCGGGAATGGGAGGAGTCTGGTTAACGCGAAAAGCCCTTTCCCCCCTCGAACAAAACTTAAAGCAATTACGACAATTTACTGCTGATGCTTCCCATGAATTACGTAGCCCCTTAGCGGTGATTAAAAGTTCGGTGCAAATCATGGAAAATCATCCTGAGCGTTTTCAGGAGAAGGATTTAAGAAAAGTAAGCGCGATCGCGAGTGCCACTGAGCAAATGGGAAACTTAGTAGAAAATTTACTATTTTTGGCTCGTGCTGATGCCAATAACGTCTCAAAAGCTCCCTCACAACGCCAGCTATCCCTAGAGGGTATTTTACAAGACTTAGTGGAATTATTTGAAGCAAGTGCCGAAGAAGAAGGAATTACTCTCAATTTAGAGATTCAACAAGATGCTAAAGTCATGGGCGATGGGGATCAACTCTATCGTCTATTTGCTAACTTACTCCGAAATGCCCTCCAACATACCCCTGAGGGAGGAGGCGTAACCATTCGTTTAAAGACTGCTCACCGTTATTGTCAAGTCAGTGTTATTGATACAGGGGTGGGAATTTCTCCTCAAGAACAGGCTCTGGTGTTTAAGCGGTTTTGGCGAGCCGATCAATCGCGTTCTCAATCTCAAGGGGGAACTGGGTTAGGATTGCCCATTGCTAGCGCGATCGCTGCCCAACATGGTGGTAAAATAACAGTTACTTCCACCGTTGGTAAAGGAAGTTGCTTTACCGTTCGTTTACCGACCATTCAAGCTCGCCTTTCCCCATCATGAGTTTTATCCCTGAACCCACCTTTGACGGCTCTTATACCTTCTTTTCCCCTGACTTTGAAGAAACATTTCACTCCCAACAGGGGGCTAAACAAGAAGCCGAAGAAAAATTTGTTATTCCTGCTGCCTTAGAGGAAAAAGCCCAAGGGCAATCCTCCATTAAGCTGCTCGATATTTGTTATGGTCTAGGCTACAATACAGCTTCGGCAATAGAAGCAATTTGGAAGAGTAATCCCCATTGTCACATTGAACTCATTGCCTTGGAATTAGATTATAGTGTTCCCGAAGCTACCATTGATCATAAACTCCTCGATGCTTGGTCAGCTCCGATTCCCAATTTACTCACCACTCTTGCCCACCAAAAATCGGTGCATGAAGACTACTTCCAAGGAGAACTTTTAATTGGCGATGCCCGACAAACCATTCAACAAGTGATTGCCAGAAACTTTTTGGCAGATGCTATTTTTCTTGATCCCTTTTCGCCGCCGCATTGCCCCCAACTTTGGACAGTAGAATTTATCGCCCTAGTCGCCCAATGTCTCCACGAAAACGGGCGACTAACTACCTATTCTTGTGCAGCTGCGATGCGAACTGCTCTCAGTTTAGCTGGACTTGCTTATAGTTCGACCATGGGAATGAACCGCCGTTCTACGGTTGCCAGTTGGAAACAAGCGGATTTAGCCCCGTTATCAGAACAAGATCTTGAACATCAAAAAACCCGAGCCGCTATTCCCTATCGTGATCTCACCTTAGAAGATTCGGTGGTAACAATTCTTAAACGTCGCCAAAAAGAGCAACAGGATTGCACTTTGGAAACAACCAGTCAATGGCGGAAACGCTGGGAGCCAAAAATATTAGATGATAGATCAAACAAGTTCTAACGTTTCTTAGTCGTTTGAGAAAGGAGGTCAGTGGATGTTATTTGTTATTCGTTATTTGGTCATCCTTTTTGTTGAACCAGATCTCTCTCATCGCTTAGAATTTTAATCAAGAAATCAACCCGCTAGCCAATAGAAGCCATGTCCTCCTCTAAGCAAAAATCAGCGAGCCCTCTCGCTAAATCTTCCCTCCATCATCAAATTGAAGCCCTTAAACAGGATCAGCAATGGCTTCTGAAGCAGATTAAACGTAAGCGCACTGAACTAACGAATTTTGTCAATCAACTCCAAGATATCTCAAGAGAGGTATTTTCTCGTTGTACGCCCATTTTCCAAGAAATAATGGAGCGCGATCAAGAAATTCATCGCTTATTTGCTGAAATTTCTAAAGATCGCAAAATTCGGAAAAAAAATCGGAAAAAAATTCAAGAAGTTTATAAAAATCTCAAAGCAGGGGGGATTATTAGCCCTCACTCTCCAGAAGAATCGAAAGGGTTTTCTTCTTATCAAAAAAAGGAGTTTTCTGAGGAAAAAAATGAGTCAGCCCTACCTAAAGAAACCTCAGCGCCGCCACCAAATCAAGGAGAAATCAGGGAAACTTTTTTGCGGTTGGCGAGTCGCTTTCATCCTGATAAAGTCACTGATGAAGAAACGCAAGATCAATACACGGCGATTATGCAGCAGGTAAATGAAGCCTATCAGGCGGGAGACTTTGCTAAACTGTTAGAAATTGAACGCAAGCAACATAATGAAGACTTAATTGCGGTTGCTGAAAATCAAGAGAATAGTTTAGAAAAAGAGCGCGATCGCCTGACTCAGGATAATAACGTTTTAAGACAGCAATACGAGGAAATTAAGCAAGAATTACGCTATCTTAGAAATACCTCAGAAGGAGAAATCGTCACCGAATATCGTCGCGCCACGAAAGCAGGAATTGATCCCTTACAAGAAACTGTTGAAGAAGCAGAAATGCAACTAGAAGCCATTACCGAAATTCGAGATTTTGTTAGAGACTTTCGAGATAAAAAAATGACCTTGCAAGCGTTTCTCGCCGGTCCTAGTTCCGATGAATTTATTGATCCCGATGAAGTGGCATTGATGCTTGAGGAATTGTTAAGAGCGGATTTTGATGAAACTTAAAACCTAGGTGGGGTTGAGGTGAACGTTAAGCGCGACAGTCCCTAATTGAGCGCGAAGCAGATTAGGGAACGGCAGGGTGGTTTCAAAGTCAAGAAAAACGAAATCAATAGCTGATTAAGGAGAGATATAGCAATATGATCTGATTTGTAAAAAGTCCCCCCTAAATCCCCCCTAACCCCCCTTTGTAAGGGGGGAATTAAAGGGGGGAATTGAAGGGGGGTACAACTGATTTAGTAGGGCTATAGAGAGGGAAAAAAGAGAAGTACACAGGATTTTGGCTAAAAATCGCTTAATTGATCCTTGAACAACTTGATGAGTGTTGTGGTGAACTCCCCCTCTCTCTTGCTATCTTAGCTGAGAATGAAACAGCCCTGCGGTTCTTAGGGGAGGGGAAGGAGGTGACTCCTGAACCTTACCCCGACCATCAGAATGAAGACAGCTTGGTTACTGGTCAATTACTTCTGAGGCTCTGCACTAGGGATTTATTTCGCTTGCATCGCCTTTACTAATTCTTGGGCAACTTCAGGGCGAGAAAACTCTTCTGGGGGAAGTTGTCCTTCCCGTAACATCGCCCGAACTTTTGTTCCTGATAAATGGAGTCTTTCTTCGGGAGTGCTAGGACTGGTTTTTGTGGTCGCCATTTGCTTAGTTCGCTTGCAATAAAAGGCGTGTTCAAAGCGCATGGGCGTAATCCCTAGACTTTCAGGATCAAATTCATTGAAAATTTCTTGAGCGTCATACGTGCCATAATAATCGCCAACGCCAGCATGATCACGCCCAACGATAAAATGAGTACAGCCGTAATTTTTTCGCACTAAGGCATGGAAAATTGCCTCTCTCGGGCCAGCATACCGCATCGCCGCGGGATTAATCGCTAAAATTACCCGTTCTTGGGGAAAGTAATTATTAATCATAATCTCATAACAGCGCATCCGCACATCGGCGGGAATATCATCACTTTTGGTGGCACCGACAAGGGGATGTAAAAATAATCCATCCACGGTTTCTAAGGCACATTTTTGGATGTATTCGTGAGCGCGGTGAATGGGGTTACGAGTTTGGAAGCCAACAATGGTTTTCCAGCCTTTATCGCGGAACATGGCGCGAGAAGCAGCAGGATCAACTTGATATTTGGGGAAGAGAGGATGGGGTTTGCGTTCTAATAGCCAAACCGGTCCGGCGAGATTAATGGGCCCTTTTTGGTAAACTACGGCAACTCCGGGGTGTTTTTCTTCATCGGTGCGATAAACATTGGTCGCTTCATGGGCTTTGTTATAGCGGTATTTTTGCGTCAGTTCTAATACCCCAATAAAGTCTCCTTGGGGATTATCAAGGCGTACCCATTCCCCTTCTTTAAGCGGTTCGGCTTCTTCCTCGCTAACCGAGAGGGTGACGGGAATTGACCACGGTAGTCCATTCTCTAAGTGCATATCGGTGACAACCTGTTCATAGTCTTTTTGTTCCATGAAGCCACGAAGAGGGCTAAATCCACCGATGGCAATCATTTCTAGGTCAGAGGTTGCCCGCTCGTCCAACTGCACTCGGGGTAGGGTGTCGGCTTGGGCAAGAAATTCTTGTTTTTCGGCTTCGTTGGCGATACAGTTAATTAATTCGCCCCCATGAGGCGCGATCGCGTCTAGTTGGTTACTCATAAAGTTAGTCAGTGAGAACTTAAGTTTAATGGGTTGCTACAAAGTTTGATTTTATCAAGGGATGGGCTTTTTCTATTTTTTGCGCGATCTCGGAAATGGATTCATATTTAAGCCTAATCAGCAAGGGTAAATTTAAGATTGTTATATTACTATAGGGGTATTTCATAAACAACAGGAGTTAATTAATATGTGGGATAGCGCGATCGTTGCTTATATCCATTACCTAAGTTTTGGAGTCGTTCTCGCCTCGCTAATCGTTGAACGGCAAACTATGAAATCTGAACTAACTATTCGTCAAGGGTGGGTGATTCTGATTGCCGATGGGATTTATGGAACCGCTGCTACAGCCCTCCTCGCCACTGGCGTTTTACGCTTATTATACTTTGGCAAAGGAACAGAATTTTATACACAAAACCCAGTATTCTGGGCAAAAGTAATCCTCTTTTTCACTGTCGCTTCCATTTCCCTATATCCGACAATTTCTTATCTACTTTGGATTGGGAAGTTACAGCAGAATATTCCGCCCAAATTAACGCCTTGGCGGACTAATGTTATTCATTGGATTATCAATATTGAATTAGTAGGATTTAGCACAATTCCTCTGTTAGCTTCGATGATGGCGCGAGGAATCGGTTACCAGTGACCAGTGACCAGT
>JBKHER010000183.1:0-5728 GCA_046540715.1 Halothece sp. | reverse complement strand
CACTTTCTCCCCATCCCACTTTCATTCTTCCCCCCGAGAATGAAACAGCCCTGCCCTAAAATTGTCATTGCTTCGCTGAAATCTCTACAAGGTGATGTGATATAGCTCTTTTACTTACCGAGTGCAATCACACTCTAAGGATTAGTTGAAGTTGTTAAAGCAAGAACTAAAGAGCCAATCTTGAACTTTCCAAAGCCAATCACTTTCCTTTTTACTAACTGAAATCCCATTGATTCATAGAGCTTTTGCGCTCTCGGATTATTAATATCAACACTAATATAAATGGAAGTGGGAGAAGTTGAAATGGTGGCAACTTCATCAATACAGTTTAAGAGCAATTGCCGACCAATCCCTTGATTGCGATATTGAGAATTTACCGCGAGATTACCAAGATAAAAACTCCCTGGGGGATAATCAGACTGTAAGATAAAAGGAAGAATCAAGCGTGTCACTAAGGTTAATCGTAGCTTTTGACGAAAACTTAAAAATTTAAGGTCAGCTTCTGACTCTAACTTTTCCGCAGGAATGATCACTGCAATTCCCACCACTTGGTTTTGGATTTGGGCAACTCGAATATACTGATAGCTAAACCGATTCTCAGTCTCTTGGACTAAGATAGTGAGGTTCTCAATGGCTCTAAAACCAAAGATAAGAGAGAATAATTCGGGTGCTGATTCATAAATTAAACTAGCAACTTCCTTGGGATCATGTTTTTTTAAGGACATCGGGAGGTAGTCCACTTTTTCCCGAAATTGATTGCTATATTGGTTTTCCATTGTCAGCTTATAATCTAATTGAGTTCAATAAAATAATGTTGAAAAAAAAGCAAAAGTTAATAATTTTTTTCGCGGTTATGGCAAGCGTTTTATTGATGCTACAAACCGTCGTCAATAGCTATTCTATTTCAGAACGTTCAGAAATACGGGGAACTTGGCTGACCAATATTGATAGTGACATTTTATTTTCTTCCTCAGCCTTGAAAGCTGGCATCAACCGTTTAGAAAGACTTAATTTCAACACTCTCTATCCCACAGTTTGGCAAGGTGGCTATTCTCTTTATCCCAGTCAAATCACGGAAGCAGTCTATGGGGAAAGGGTTTATCCCATTTCAGGCTTAGAAAGTCGGGATATGCTAGCAGAAGTGGTTACAAAAGGGCATGAAGCAAGAATGAGGGTGATTCCATGGTTTGAGTTTGGGTTTATGGCCCCTGCAAACTCGGCTTTAGCGCGACAAAATCCCGATTGGTTAACGCAACGCCAAGATGGCACGCAAATTGAAGTGAAAGGAGAAGATGAGGTCGTCTGGTTAAATCCCTTTCATCCTGAAGTACAAGAGTTTATTCTCGATTTAGTGACCGAAATTGTTGAAAATTATGATGTGGATGGGATTCAGTTTGATGACCATTTGGCACTCCCCGTGGAATTTGGCTATGACGATTATACTCGCCAATTGTATGAAAGGGAAATGAATCTCAGCCCACCGAAGGATGCGCGGGAAACTTTTTGGGTGCGCTGGCGAGCAGATCAACTCAATCAGTTTATGGGAAAATTATTTCATACCATTAAAGCAACCAATCCTGATTGTTTAGTTTCAGTTTCTCCCAATCCCTTACATTTTTCCTTACCTAGTTCCCTTCAAGACTGGTTTACTTGGGAAAGAAAAGGTTATATTGAAGAGTTAGTTTTACAAATTTATCATCGGGACTGGGAACGATTGATTGCGGAATTGGAACGAACGGAAGTTGAATTAGCTAAGGCTCATATTCCTGTTGCTGTTGGCATTTTAAGTGGCTTGAAAGATAATCCTACGCCCATAGAAATGGTTTCAGAACAAGTAAAAGCAGTGCGCGATCGCGATTTTGCTGGAGTTTCCTTCTTCTTTTATGAAAGCCTTTGGCATTGGGGAGAAAAGTCACCGCAAGAGCGAGAAGAGATCATTTCTCAGCTATTTCAACAATGAAAAAACCATTTTTTTCTTAGAAAAAAGTCAATTAATAAGAAATGAGCGCGATCGCGCCACTTCAACTATGAGCGCGATCGCGCTTTCCTTTTAATTTTACCCCGAGAAGGAAACAGTCCAGCCCAGAAAAGGGGATGCTAGAGCAATTAAACGTTAATCAACTATTCCTTATAGGCTTCCATTCCCACACAGGAACAGACTAAATTGCGATCGCCGTAAGCATTATCAATGCGACTGACCGCCGGCCAGAATTTATATTCTCGTAGCCAGTCAGCAGGATACGCCGCTTTTTCCCGTGAGTAAGAATATTGCCAATTATCAGCAATGACCATTTCATGGGTGTGAGGAGCTTGTTTCAAAGGGTTATCTTCCCCATCCACTTCCCCATTTTCAATGGCAGCAATCTCTTGACGAATGGCAATCATGGCATCACAAAAACGGTCTAACTCTTCTTTCGACTCACTTTCTGTCGGCTCAACCATCATCGTACCAGCAACGGGCCATGAGACAGTCGGCGCATGAAAGCCAAAGTCCATTAACCGCTTGGCAATGTCATCGACACCAATATTGGCAGATTTTTTCACCAGTCGCAGATCAATGATACATTCGTGAGCCACTAATCCTGAATTTCCTTTATAGAGAACAGGATAATGTTCATCCAAACGATGGGCAATATAGTTAGCATTGAGAATGGCAACTTTACTGGCGTGAGTCAGTCCTTCTCCCCCCATCATGGCAATAAACATCCAAGAGATGGGTAAAATACTCGGACTTCCCCAAGGGGCTGCTGCCACGGCTCCAATGGCTTTTTCGCCACCCGTTTCAATCACAGGATGACTGGGAAGGAAGGGGGCTAAGTGAGATTGTACGCCAATGGGGCCCATACCAGGACCACCGCCACCATGAGGAATACAGAACGTTTTATGTAAGTTGAGGTGACACACATCTGCCCCATAATCACCAGGACGACATAAGCCCAGTTGAGCATTCATATTAGCCCCATCGAGATAAACTTGTCCGCCATGTTCATGGACAAGATCGCAGATGGTTTGAATTTCCGTTTCAAATACCCCGTGAGTCGAGGGATAGGTGACCATTAAGGCAGCCAGATTATCGCTATATTTTTCAGCTTTTGCCCGTAATTCCTCTAAGTCAATATCACCACGTTCATTACAGCTAATGGGAACCACTTTCATCCCGCACATGACTGCGCTAGCAGGGTTAGTTCCGTGTGCCGATTCGGGAATTAAACAAATATTGCGATGACCTTCCCCTCGGGTTTCGTGGTATTGACGAATCACTAGGAGTCCTGTGTATTCCCCTTGTGCGCCTGCGTTAGGTTGCAGGGAAATATCAGCAAAGCCAGTGATTTCCGCTAGCCATTCCCGTAATTGCTGAAAGAGGATTTGATAGCCTTGGGTTTGCGATTTGGGAGCAAAGGGATGGATTTTACCAAACTCAGACCAGGTCACGGGATACATCTCGGCAGCAGCGTTTAACTTCATCGTACATGACCCTAAAGGAATCATGGAGGTGGTTAACGATAAGTCTTTGCTTTGGAGATGGTTGAGATATCGTAGCAGTTTCGTTTCCGAGTGATATTGATTGAAAACGGCTTCTGTTAGATACTTGCTAGTGCGCTGAAAAGGTTCAGGAAATTCAAAGGTCAGTTCGGGAACCAGTTCTTCTAAGAGCAAGGGCAATGTTTCTTGACCCGCAAAAATTTGCAGAAGAGTTGTTACTTCTTCCACGGTGCTGGTTTCATCCAAACTAATGCCAATTCCACCATCGGCATAGGAGCGCAAGTTGATTTGTTGGGCTTTCGCTGCTTCTAGAATTGCTTGCGCGTTTGCCGTTTCAACTTTGAGAGTATCGAAGTAAGGCTCTGAGCTAATTGTGTAGCCAATGCGTTTTAAGCCTTCTGCTAGGGTCACTGTTAGACGATGGACTTTTTCAGCAATCCGTTTGATGCCATCAGGTCCATGATAAACCGCATAGGTAGAAGCAATGACCGCGAGCAATACCTGAGCCGTGCAAATATTACTGGTTGCGCGATCGCGCCGGATGTGCTGCTCTCGTGTCTGTAACGCGAGGCGGAGCGCCGGCTTGCCTTGGGTATCTTTAGAAACCCCAACTAATCTCCCTGGAAGTTGACGTTTATATTTTTCTTTGGTTGCAAAATAGGCGGCGTGTGGTCCACCATACCCTAACGGTACCCCAAACCGTTGGGTAGAGCCAACCGCAATATCTGCCCCCCATTCTCCAGGTGGCGTTAGGAGTGCCAAGCTCAGGGGATCTGCGGCGACAGTCACTAGAGCTTTTTGTTCATGAACTTTTTCGACAAATTCCCGATAGTCACAGATTTTGCCCTCTGTCGTGGGATACTGCAATAATGCCCCAAAAATCGAGGTGCTAAAGTCAAAGGTTTGCTCATCCCCAACAATGATTTCTACCCCAAGGGGTTTCGCTCTTGTGTATAACAGTTCAATGGTTTGCGGATGGCAATTTTGCGAGACAAAAAAGGCATTGGCTTGATTTTTGCATACCCCTAAGCTCATGCTCATAGCTTCAGCTGCGGCGGTGGCTTCGTCTAAAAGCGAGGCATTGGCAATTTCCAAGCCCGTTAAATCACTCACCATGGTTTGGAAGTTTAGCAACGCCTCTAAGCGCCCCTGAGCAATTTCTGGCTGATAAGGGGTATAAGCAGTGTACCAACCTGGATTTTCTAAGATATTGCGCTGAATCGCGGCAGGCGTAATACAGTCATAGTAGCCCATGCCAATCAGCGAGCGAAAGACTTGATTTTGAGACGCGATCGCGCTTAACTCTTTCAAAGCCTCATGCTCGCTTTTAGCTTCTGGCAGATTTAAACCTTCTTGTAAACGAATAGAACTGGGAACTGTCTCTTTAATAAGAGCATCAAGAGAGGAATATCCCAACTCCTTAAGCATTGTTTCAATTTCATCGGGGGTGGGATCTACGTGCCGTTGCACAAACTGATCTTCCCCCCCTAAAACTTCGTCCACAGGAGACTGGGTATGAGATTTACTGGTTTGTCTTGTTCTTGAATCTAAATTAACCATAGACAATGGAGATGTTTTTACTACACAAAAGAACCGCTTAAGTTCTCTTGTATCAATTTGTAACAAATTTTTGCGACAAGAGTGCTTTCTCTATTCTCCTTCAACTTTTGCCCGATATTCATCTGCCGAAAGAGCGTCATTTACTTGTTCAGGGTCACTCAGTTGAACCTTTAACAGCCATCCTTCCCCATAAGGATCTTCAGCGATGGTTTCAGGATTATCTACAGCTGCGCTATTCTGTGCAATAACTTTTCCAGACACTGGGGCATACATATCTTCTACTGCCTTGACTGATTCCACAGTGCCAAAGGTTTCTCCCTTTTCAACTGTGTCATCCACATCTGGGAGTTCCACAAAGACAATATCTCCTAGTTGATCCACGGCAAACGCACTAATGCCAATGGTGGCAGTATCTCCATCAACCCGCACATACTCGTGAGAATCTAGGTATTTTAACTCGCTAGGATATTCAAGCGCCATATAATCTCCTCTTCTACAATTGATCTAATTTCGCTAAGGGTGGTTATACCCTATCCTGCTTAGTTTACAACGTCTGTGGACGAACTCATAGAGAATTAACAGGGATTGTCGGCGAATGGCTTATTAATTTTCAATTGAGGAGAATCCCATCACTGGTTGCTAATATGAAATCCACCTATGGTTGCTACACCCCCCTGAAATCCCC
>JBKHER010000182.1:0-5742 GCA_046540715.1 Halothece sp. | reverse complement strand
AGCCCTCTGTTTTGGTCTTTGGGAGTATTCCTAGTGGGAACTGCTTGTGTCTCCCAAGACTTACACCAATAAATAATATTTTTGACAGGGTTTAGGAAACAATTGTAGTAAATTTAATTTCTTATCCGTCAGATTAGAAATTTCGTTTTCTCCTCTCAATGTTAACAAGTGAACCGCTTGAAAAAAACGAAGCCCAACTTTTTTCAGTGACCAGTGACCAACAACAAATAACAAATAACAAATAACGATTTTCAGCAGACCCTAATTACTGAGAAGATTGTGAAGTTAAAACAAGATGCAGTCGCGCTTGAATTAAACTTAACTGGGCAATTCCTAAATCGACATTGCCATCAATGACCACTCCTGTATGAAGAATGCGATCTAGCAGTTCTAAAATGGAGGGGTCATTAGATTTTTCTCCAGGGTAATAGCCCCCTTCTTTCGGCATTAAGGTTCCTAGTTCCCCTAAATCGACATTTAAGTCGGCAGGATCAATTTCAAAAATCTCGCATAAACGGAGGATTTCTTGCTCTAATCGTTGTAAACTTTCTCCCGCGCGATCGAGCTCTTCTTCGGTTAATACGCCAGCATCCATACGCCGAATCACTTGCGCTTCCATTAACTGACGCACTAATTCGGTAACGGTTAATAATAAGGGGGCTAACCCCGCCTCTCGATTAGAAGTGGAGGGGTTAAGATTGACTTGATTAAGATTCTCTTCGTCTTCTTCTGACACTTTAATTATGAGTTAACCCTTTTTTGAGAGTTCTTGGAGATACTTCTTTTGATGATTTAAGTAATTAGTATGCCACTGGTGAAAGCGACGCTCACCATCACGAACTAGCATTTGGCGATACTTTTCTGAGGAAATATATTGGGATTGTTTAGCCATGGGATTACTCTAAAATACCAGTTTGTTTAATTTGGGCAATTTGTAATCGGATACGTTTCGGTACTCTTTTCATTTTAAAGACATGGCGATCAGTTGTAGCGGTTAAATTGTCTTTTTCAGTAATAGGCGTGCGTTGGGGTTCGCGAGTGGTATAGGGAGCTTGTTTTAGAGCAGTGCCTTGTTTCCGATCATGTAAGCCATTTCGGGATTTTAGATAACGGTTTTGAGGGATTTCTCTAGGGGTAGTAATCTCTCTAAAGGTGCGCGGTGGAGTCATCAGCTTTCCTCCCTCGATTGAGTTTCCGATTCGTTGAATACAGACTGATTAGAGGTTTCTTCACCTTTTAAGCGTTTTACTTCTGCTTCCATTGCCTCTAGTCGCTCTTGTAAGGTTTGATTTTCTTCTTGTAACACCCGAGCTTGGCTGGATAAATAGGGGTCACCTTCCCACCAGTTAATCCCTAATTCTCGGGCTTTATCCACAGAGGAAACGAGCAGCCGAATGCGAATGGTTAATAATTCCGTTGAACCAACCGAGACGCTGATATCCCCTGCGATGACAATGCCTTTATCCAAAACCCGTTCTAAAATATCAGCGAGGCTAGAGGATTGGGTGCTATTGGTGATTCCTTTTGATTGGTAAGACTTGGGCTGATTGATGTTAGAGTTAACCACGAGTTTTTATTGCCCTGTGAGCGACAGTGGGATGATTATGAGTTGTCATTGGTATTGCCAAATGTACGAGAAAGCCATTGGGGGACATTATTGCCTTGGCTAGCACTGTCTTCTTCTGTGATTACCGATGGTACATCCTCTTCTTCCTCTGCTACAACCAATTGATTGTCGTAATTTTCTAAAACTTGGTCTAATAGGGTAGCTGCATCTTTGGGAGAAAGGGGACAACGTGAGGAAAGAACGTCATAACAAATATCTCGGAAGTCCTCATCTTGGGAAGAAGCGGGGATTTCATGTTGATGGCACACTTGGGCGATCATGAGACAAGAACGTAATCCTGAGGAATTTTCAATCTCAGCGCGATCGCGAAACTCTCTGACTAAATTAACAATAAATTCCCCATCATCATTATTAATTCCTACTTTCTGGGCAATAATTTCCTGTTGGGTTTCTAAATCAGGTTCAGGAATATTAATGGTGACAACGCGATCGAGCAGGGCATCTTGGGTTCCATGCACCCCCCAATACTCCTCAGGGTTAGAAGTAAAGATGGCTCGAAAATTGGGACTGACGCGCACATATTCCGAACGATGACTATCGGGGGGAAGCACCAATAATTTTTCTTCCAACGCCGAGAGGAGAACATTATTCACTTCTGGAGGCGAACGATTAAACTCATCATAAACTAGAGTAAACCCTTCTCGACACGCCATCGTTAAGCGAGAATCGACCCATTGCTGGCGTAACTCATCTTCTTCTTTAAGCACACTATGGATATAATTATCTACCACCTTTTTTCGGGTGTAGCCAGTATTACTCCCAATCAAATCGGTGCTGTTAAAATCATCATCTCCATATAACAGCATAATCGGACGATTGAGCAAGTCAGCAAGGTGCATCGCAAGGGTGGTTTTTCCGGTTCCGGCCGGGCCGCGTAAATGAATGGAAAACCCCGATTGTAAATAACGCCAAGCCCGACGACTAAGGCGATCGATGGTGGGTGTAGAAACAAATCCTTTTGGACGCGCGTGTAAAACTGTAGCCATAACTGCGGTTACCTCGCCTTAAAAATCAGCAACAAAGGGACTATCTTCTTCTACCACTGGTGCAGAACCAGATTCTCCCCAAACATAGGCTATCAATTGCTGATGAAAATTAGCTAAGGCTTCCCTTTGTTTTGCGGCGTTAGTAGTGCGGGTATTTTCTAAGTCAGTTAATAGAGTTTCTGTCTCTTTAATTAAGTTTAGATAGAAGTTATTTAAGTCCGCTTTTAATTGTTCCGCAATTTGTTTTTGTTCCGCTTTGGTTGCACTGCGCCAATTTGCCATACTACTTTCTAAATCTTGATGAAATTGGCTTAAACTGTTTCTTAATTCTGCTGCCATGGCACTCTGGGTTACTGTTAATTCCTGCAGCAACTGAATGGTATCTTGGGCTAAGAGTTCCTGAAACTGGGCTAATTCACGTCTTAATTCCTCAGCCATCGCCTTTCGTTGGGCATTGGTTTGTTGCAGATACTCAGCCGTAGTGCTAGTTAAATCCGCCATAAAATCAGCAAGGGCTTGTTCGAGTTGCTTGGCAACTTCTTCGCGATGGGCTTTGGTTCCTTGGAGAAAATTGGCGGTATTTGCAGCTAAATTGGCTCGAAATTCCCCTAATTCGGCTTGTAATTCTTCGGTTTCGGTGAGGCGCGTTTGATGCTGTTTTTGCAAACCTTCCTGAATGCTGGAACGAGCTTCTTTAATTGTGGCTTGACGCTCACGAATTTCGGCTTGGCGTTGCTGGGCTTGTTGTTGCCAACTTTCTCGTAAAGATGCCATGGCTTGAATCTCCTATAACAGTATTATAATAGCGAGGGGTAGAGACGCAAAATTCTTGCGCCCCTACTTGATGTAATTCCAATCTATTCTGCGGGAACGGCAGCAGAGGAGGTTAAACCAACGGCTTCTGCATACTTGAGATATGTTTCTACCGATGCAACAACCACCCGAGCTTCGACAGCGAGTAATTCAATTCCCACTAAGGAAACCCTTACCCACAAATCGACGACAACACCTTTATCTAAAATCCGATCAACGACTTCTCCTAAGCTGGAGGAAGAGTTTGTTTTTTCAACAGCCATGATTTTTCCTCAGTAGTATTCCTGACAATGCAATCAAAAAGTAATTCCTTATTGATATGATTATGGTTTAAGCAATTACAGTTTTGATCGTGATTATCATCATAATATTATTCCCGTTTCTTGTCAATACTTTGAGTTAATTTTCTCAAGAATTAATGAGAAGAGAATTTAAGTTTGCTTCTTAATTTTTCATCATCATTTTTTTAAGTATTTTTTCTGAGGAAATCGCAAATTCCTCGAATAATGATGGAGATGATTAGACGCTAACCAAACCCTTATAACCAACCCTATGTTATATACCTATTGCCTATTTAATTCTAATAGTTTAGCCTTTTCCTTGCCAGAAGGATTTATGGGAAATTTAGAGATTATCCAAGAAGGCGCGATCGCGGCAGTTGTAGAAATCGGACTTCCTCAAAAAGAGTTAGAAACTGATGATGAAAAACTGGTGCAAGCAGTGATTCACCATGACTGGGTTATCTGCGAAATTTTCCGTTCAACAACCGTCTTACCCTTACGATTTGGAACTTATTTTAAGCAAACAGAAGACTTAAAGCAACATTTAGCCACGAATCAGGAAAAATACTCCCAGCAATTACAGCAAATCGTAGGCAAAGTCGAACTCACCCTAAAACTAACTCCTATTCCCTTTTCACCAGACAAAGAGACAACTCAAGCCACGAAAGGAAGCACCTACTTAAAAGCAAAAAAACAAAGTTATCAAGAGCAAACCGCTTATCAAAATCAGCAACAGGAAACCTTAACAGAATTTCAAGGGGAAATGACAAAAAAATATCCGCAATTTATACAAGGAGAACCGAAAGAAGGAACAGAACGATTTTATCTCCTCCTCGATTCGACTAACTTATCAACTTTTTGGGAACAAATCCAACAATGGAAGCAACAATTAAAAACATGGGAAATCGAAGTTAGTGATCCCCTTCCCCCTTACCATTTCCTTTAAGCTTGTTATTTGTTATTTGTTATTCGTTATTTGTAGATTGGGGTAAAATTTTGTCTGAAACCGCGATATTACTCGATCAAAACTATGATCCCTCTAAATTCAGAAACAGTAGCCATTTACCGTATTTTAGATGCAAATCTCGATCGCGCTCGGGAAGGAATCCGTATTATCGAAGAGTGGTGTCGTTTGGCCCTCGATCATCCAACTTTAGCGCAAACCTGTAAAGAAATTCGCCAAACCCTTGCCAGTTGGCATACAGAAGAACTGCGAGCAGCCAGAAATACGCCCCAAGACTGTGGCACAACCCTCACCCATCCCCAAGAAGAAACTCGCAACAGCCCCCAACAAGTCTTACACATTAATCTCGCCCGAACCCAAGAAGCCCTGCGCGTCTTAGAAGAATATGGCAAACTGTACCATCCCCAAATGGGAAGCCAATGCAAGCAAATACGCTATCAAATTTATACCCTAGAAAGTCATCTCTTTGGCACATCTCCCCAAGCAAAACTTACAAAAGCGCGACTCTATCTTGTCACCTCTCCCGATGAAAACCTGATCTCAATTGTCGAAGCCGCCCTAAAAGGGGGAGTGCCGCTAGTCCAGTATCGCAATAAAGAAGCGGAGGATAATATTCAAATTAGCGAAGGAAAAAAACTTTGTGACCTTTGCCATGACTATGGGGCCTTATTTTTAATGAACGATCGCGCGGATCTTGCCCTTGCTGTCAACGCAGATGGGGTACACTTAGGACAACAAGACCTCCCCATTGCCACCGCTCGTAACATTTTAGGGGCAAATAAAATTATCGGTCGCTCCACCACCAACCCCCATGAAATGGAAAAAGCCATTAAAGAAGGAGCCGACTATATTGGCGTAGGACCCGTATATCCCACCCCAACCAAACCCAGCAAAAAACCAGCAGGACTCGATTATGTGCAATACGCCGCTAAACATTCTCCCATTCCTTGGTTTGCCATTGGCGGAATTAATGCGGATAATGTGAAAAAGGTGATCCAAGCCCAAGCCCATGGTGTTGCTGTTGTTCGCGCGATTATGGCAGCCTCAGACCCACAAAAAGCAACCGAAACC
>JBKHER010000181.1:0-5759 GCA_046540715.1 Halothece sp. | reverse complement strand
CAATCCTAAATCAGTTGTACCCCCCTTCAATTCCCCCCTTTAATTCCCCCCTTACTAAGGGGGGTAGGGGGGATTTAGGGGGGACTTTTTACAAATGAGATCATATTGCTATATCAGCAACTATACCATTCTTAAGGAAAATGTATGGGAAGGATATTCCGCTTTTATGTTTAGCTTATATTATTGGTCTTTTAATTGCAGCAGGAATTGAGCAATATTGGCTAACCCTCCTTATTTTTGGGCTAATTCTAGGGGGTATGACTTGGAAATTTTTGCTTCCTCAGCAACAAGGGAACTTCCACACTAGCTTTCTTATTATTGTCATTACGTTAATCGGATTTGTTTCTTTTTATCTTCGTTTCCCAACGATAACGGCTAATGATGTTAGTCAAATCATTCCCCCAGACACAAATGGAATTCAGACAACAGTAGTAGGAAGAATATTAAATTCTCCGACTCTTAACCGTGAGGGAAGGTTAAGATTTTGGTTATCAGTGGAAGAGGTGGAAAATCAATCTGAGGTTAACGGAAAACTTTATGTCACCCTTCCAGAAGAGTTTGAAAAAAAATTAACCCCCGATTCAGTGCTGGAAATTAGCGGCTATCTTTATCAGCCTCAAACCCCCAATAATCCAAGACAATTTAATTTTCAGGAATATCTGAACCGCAATGGGGCATTTGCTGGAATTAGTGGGAAAAAAGTAACCGTAATTGAAGAAAATACTTGGGGATTATGGTGGTTACGAGAACGCATTATTAAGGTTCATTTTGATGGGTTAGGAAACCCAAAAGGAACTTTACTCAGTGCTATGGTTTTAGGAAGAAGGGTTGTTAGTTTACCCTCTGATCTACAAGAACAGTTTTTAAAAGCAGGGTTAGCTCATATTTTAGCCGCTTCAGGGTTTCATGTGTCTTTATTATTGGGAGCGGTTTTAGCAGTTACGCAACGTTTTTCGGGATTAATTCGGTTTGGTGTTGGGATTACCGTTTTAATTTTTTATATTGGGGTAACTGGGTTACAACCGTCAATTTTAAGAGCCAGTTTAATGGGGGTTGCTGTTTTATTAGGGTTATTAACTGAACGTAAAGTTAATTCACAGCGATCGCTGCTGGTTATTGCTACTATTTTACTCTTAATTAATCCCTTATGGATTATTGATTTAGGGTTTCAGTTTAGTTTTCTCGCAACATTCGGTTTAATTATAACCACTCCTGTTATTCTGAAAAAATTAGAGTTTATTCCCCCAACTATTGCTTCTATGATTGCGGTTCCGATTGCCGTTTTCCCTTGGATATTTCCCTTACAATTATTTTATTTTGGCACAGTGGCAACCTATAGCATTATTCTAAATATTTTCCTGATGCCGTTTGTGGTTTTAATTATTTTCGGGGGAATGCTCAGTGCAGGAATGGGATTAATATTTTTCCAGTTAGGAAGCACGATCGCGCTTTTTCTTTCTCCTTTTATTCAACTCCTAATAACCGTTGTCAGGCTTTTTAATCAATTACCTGGGTTTTATCTCTTATTTGGTCAAATTGCGTTATGGCAAGTTTTGGCAACTTACGCCTTAATGATTTTTATCTGGAGATCAGCAAGGGGTCAACAGTATTGGAAATTTTTAACACTGGGCGCGATCGCGCTTTTGATTTTTCCCATCACTTATCAACAATTAACCCAGAGACAAATTACGGTTTTTGCAACTCCTCCACCTGCAACAATGTTAATCCAAAATCGGGGGGATATTACGTTAATTAATTGTGGTAATCAAGATACCATTGATTATACGATTTCTCCTTTTTTAGAAGCAGAAGGGATTCAAAATATTAATCACGCGATCGCGCTTCACCCCAATAACCAATGGCAATTATTAAAAGATAACTTTAATGTCAAAACCTTATGGCTTAAACCCCAGTTACAAGATAGTCTTAAACATCTTTCTAATATTAAAATTCAAGCCATCTCAACAGGGAATAATATTATCAATCAGACAGGATTACAGATTAAACGAACTGAGGAAAATTTAATAACAATAACCTTTGGCAATGAAAAATGGTTAATTCTCAATCATCCCAAGCAAACTTTGCCTCGCTTAAATCCAGAATTAGCGAATACCGATATAATTTTATGGGAAGGAACCGAAATTAATCAAACTTGGCTGGAACAATTAATCCCCAAAAGCGCGATCGCGATTACAAATCAATCCACCGAAGAACTAGAAATAAAAATGAATCAAAGGAATATTAACTTTTATTCCACCGCCAAAAATGGGGCAATTCAATGGACTCCTCAACAAGGCTTAAACGCGATCTTTGACTAACTTTAATGCTTCTTCCACCACTTCTGCACCGACATCAAACCCACAACCTTTTTCTGTCAAATATTGTCGCCATAATCTTGCCCTAGGTTGCCCATTAAATAAATGAATCAGATGACGAGTGATGCGATTTAATTTCGTTCCCCGCTGCACCCAATAATCAATATAAGGAAGCATTTTTTGCACCACTTCTTTCATGGTAAGTGGTGTGCTATCTTCCCCATAAATTTCTTGATCAACCGTAGCAAATAAAGCGGGATTATCATAGGCAGCCCGTCCAATCATTACCGCATCCACAGCAGATAAATGTTCTTTAATTTCACTTAGGGTTTTAATCCCCCCATTAATCTCAATAAAAAGGTGGGGAAACTCCTGCTTGAGACGATAAACATCGGCATACCGTAACGGGGGAACATTGCGGTTTTCTTTTGGGCTTAACCCCTGTAACCATGCTTTGCGCGCATGAACTGTGAAGCGTTGACAGCCCGCCTGAGAGACTACTCGCACAAACTCCCTCATATCTTCGTAACGATCGCGCTCATCAATACCAATGCGATGTTTTACCGTTACAGGGAGACTCACCGCTTTTTGCATCGCTTCCACTACCTTCGCCACAATCTCAGGTTGAGCCATGAGACAAGCCCCAAAATTGCCACTTTTAACGCGATCGCTGGGACAACCCACATTGAGATTAATTTCATCATAGCCCCAATCGGCAGCAATCCGAGCGCATTCCGCCGCTTTTTCGGGATCATCGCCGCCAATTTGTAACGCCAAGGGATGTTCTTCAGGAGAGAAATCAAGAAGTTTCGCGCGATCGCCGTTAATAATCGCTGGAATCGTCACCATTTCCGTATAAAGTAAAGTCTTACGGGTAATCAGGCGCATTAAATAGCGAAAATGACGATCCGTGCGATCCATCATGGGGGCAACACTGAGAGGATTCCCTGTGGCATAATCAGAAGTTGGTGGCGACTTAAGAAGCTGAGTTGAAACCATAAATAATAACTAATAACTAACAATAATGCCAATTGATAATCTTAAACCTGTTAGTCAACAAGACATTGTCCCCTATAATCCCTATTATCCAGGGGCAAAACGTAGCTGGCTACCCTTAGCCATTAGCCTCTATCGAGAAGGAAAATTAGAAGGGCAACGCCCCATTGAAGGCGGTAAACCCATTCCCTTTGTTTCCACTTGGACAGTTTCCTCCCTTCCTCTCGAACAAACTCGGTGTCGATTACAATTTGATGGCAGTCCAGACCTTAATTATGAAATTGTCCTCAAAAACGAGGATTTTATTGGGTATCTCATCGAAATCATTAGGAACTACCAACGAGAAGGGCTGATTGATTTCCCCAAAGAGTTTTACCGCCAGTTACTGAAAATGCCCGCAAGTTAAGAAGATTAGAAATCTTCATACTGCGCGATCGCGCTTTTTAGCTTCTCCATCACCTGCGAGGCTTCCATCGCACCCAACTCACCCGAAGCACGAGTTCTAACACTGAGGCTATTGGCTTCCACCTCTTTTGCCCCAATCACTCCCATAACAGGCACTTTCTGCTTCTCCGCATTCCGAATCAGTTTTCCTAACCGTTCGCCACTGAGATCAGCCTTCGCGCGAATCCCCGCTTGTTTCATTTGCAATTCCACTTTCTGGGCAAACTCATACTGTTCATTCGTTACAGGTAACAAGCGAACTTGTTCGGGCGCTAACCACAGAGGAAAATCCCCCGCATATTGTTCAATTAGAATGCCAATCAGGCGTTCGAGAGAACCAAACGGCGCACGGTGAATCATTACAGGACGCTTTCTCGTCCCATCTTCGGCCGTATAAGTCAAATCAAAGCGTTCTGGCAAATTATAATCCACCTGTACCGTTCCCAATTGCCACTCACGCCCTAAAACATCTTCAAAAATAAAATCAAGTTTCGGCCCATAAAAGGCAGCCTCACCAATGCCTTCAAAATAATCCATCCCTAACTTTTCTACAGCGCGACGAATCGCATTTTCCGACTTTTCCCAAGCCTCATCCGAACCAATATACTTATCCGACTCAGGATCACGGAAACTTAACCGCGCTCGAAAATTATCTAAATGAAGGCTTCTAAACACCGACAGGATTAAATCCACCACACTGAGAAACTCATCATCAAGTTGATCAGGCGTGACAAATAAATGGGAATCATCCACCGTAAAACCGCGCACTCGGGTTAATCCCCCTAACTCTCCCGACTGTTCATAACGATAAACCGTTCCAAACTCCGCTAACCGAATCGGTAACTCGCGATAGGAATGGAGTTCATTTTTATAAATCTGGATATGAAACGGGCAATTCATGGGCTTCATTACAAACCCTTGTTCTTCGGCAGCCGCTTTTTCATCTTCCGCCATCAGAGGAAACATATCCTCTTGATAATTTTGCCAATGCCCAGAAGTCTTAAATAAATCCACTCTCGCAATATGAGGCGTTACCACAGGCGAATATCCGCGTTTAAGCTGTTCTTGTTTGAGAAAATCCTCCAAAAGACTCCGTAACATTGTTCCTTTAGGAGTCCATAATGGTAATCCTGGCCCCACGGGATCAGTAAATAAAAACAGTCCTAACTCTTTTCCAAGACGGCGGTGATCTCGTCTTAGAGCTTCTTCTTTACGACGCTTATATTCTGCTAATTGTTCAGGGGTTTCCCAAGCCGTGCCATAAATCCGTTGTAGTTGGGGGTTATTTTCATTCCCACGCCAATACGCCCCAGCAACACTTTCTAGATCAATCGCTTTCGGGTTCAAATCCCCTGTACTTTCCACATGAGGCCCCGCACATAAATCCCACCATTGTTCCCCCAGATGGTAAATGCTAATCGGCCCCCCTTCAATATCCTCCAAAATTTCGAGTTTATAGGGTTCTTGTAATTCCTCAATCCGCCGTTTTGCTTCCTCTCGGCTGACTTCCTCCCGAATTAAGGGTAATTTCTTCTTAATAATTTTTACCATCTCTTTTTTGATGGCTTTTAAGTCTTCTTCTGTGAAGGGTTCAGGCTTGTCAAAGTCGTAGTAGAATCCATTTTCTGTCCAAGGGCCAATGGTCACTTGGGCTTCAGGAAATAGCCGTTGCACCGCCATTGCCATGACGTGAGAGGCTGTATGGCGAATGCGTTTCAGTTTCTCTGATTCACTGGTTTTTGGCAGATGAATTGCTTCTGATTTTTCTTGGCTGGCCCGAGATTCTACACTAGACATTGTAATTTTAAGATTCGCTTTCTCTAACTACTTCAATTGAACTGCTATCCCCTTGTTGGAGCTTTAAGCCAAGCAAGAGCAATATTGCAGTCGCCATTTCATTTTATCCTATCAATTCAGATTCCTACAGTTAACCAGTCAGAGAGCTATTGGTTATTTTCCGTAATGCGACCGTCTCGGTCGCTACTAGGGAGCAAGATGCTCCCA
>JBKHER010000180.1:0-5792 GCA_046540715.1 Halothece sp. | reverse complement strand
TGCTAGCAACTTCCGCCCTAATTCAGCTTATGACTTAATGGTATCGCTTTACTATTGCCCGTTTCGAGACGTAACAAATAGTTAAAGCAGTTCCCCGTAGATAACGATTCCTTGCTAATTATTAAAGAAGCATGATTAATCAGTGAAGTTTAAAAAACATGGCAGACAATCAACGTTCAACAGTGATCATTACTGGGGCTTCTTCTGGGGTAGGATTATATACAGCTAAAGCCCTAGCCGACACTGACCAATGGGATATTGTGATGGGGTGTCGGAATATTGAAAAGACCGAAAAAGCAGCGCAAGAGGTAGGGATTCCCCAAGATCGTTATACCATTATCCCCATTGATCTCGCTAATTTCGATAGTGTCCGAGAATTTGTGAATAGTTTTCGACAAACGGGAAAATCCCTTGATGCCCTCGTGTGTAACGCGGCAGTTTATCTGCCAATCTTAAAAGAACCTAAGCGTAACCCTGATGGTTATGAATTAACAGTTGCCACGAATCATCTCGGACATTTTTTGCTATGTAACTTAATGTTAGAGGACTTAAAACAATCATCGTCCCCCCATCCGCGACTGGTAATTTTAGGAACCGTTACCGCAAACCGCAAAGAATTAGGGGGGAAAATCCCAATTCCAGCACCTCCCGACCTCGGGGATCTTAAAGGATTTGAAGATGGGTTTAAGCCACCGATTAGCATGATTAATGGCAAAAAATTTAAGCCCGGTAAAGCCTATAAAGATAGTAAACTCTGTAATGTTCTGACTATGAAAGAACTACATCGTCGCTATCATAAGGAAACGGGAATTGTTTTCAGTTCTCTTTACCCAGGTTGTGTGGCAGAAAGTCCTTTATTCCGTAACCATTATTCTCTTTTCCAAAAAATCTTCCCTTGGTTTCAAAAGAAAATTACAGGAGGCTATATTTCACAGGAAGAAGCTGGAAAGCGAGTAGCAGCAGTGGTTAAAGATCCTGAATATAATCAATCTGGCGCTTACTGGAGTTGGGGGAATCGGCAGAAAAAAGATCGCGAGTCCTTTGTTCAGGAAATGTCTCCTGAGGCGAGTGATGAAGCCAAAGCAGAACGGTTGTGGGAGTTAAGCGAAAAATTAGTGGGACTCCCATGTTAAGACGCCTGTTGGAGACCATTGGTCAATAGAGCCACAGTTAATTTAATCACTTTTGCCTGTGGCTTTGTTGCTTTTTTAACGGTTAGCTGTTAAAGTTCATCATCTAATACTCTTTTAAATAATTAGCGCTACACAACGATCCCCCCAACTACCCTTAATATGGGGGCGAAGGGAAAATAAAGGGGGTGGCTGCTTTTCACAAAACGGTATAACAATTATTAGATCAGGCAGCGATCGCGCTGAAGAGCACTCAAGCAAAGATGATGAAGCAAAATTTTAAGCCAGATCAACAACGAGAACATCAAGCCAATGAACGCACTTTTTTAGCGTGGTTAAGAACTGCAGTCGCTTTAATTGCCTTAGGATTAGCCACAGCACGGTTCGGTATTTTTTTAAAAGAAATTGAAAGCGCGATTGTTGAAGAATTTCCCCTCGAACAATCAGGGTTCAACTCCCAAACCTTAGGATTAAGTTTAGTCATTTTTGGTCTAGTCGTTATTGCTTTAGCAGCCTGGCGTTATCAGCAAGTCTTTTGGCAAATTGAAAAAGGGAATTATAAACCAACTCAGCGCTTAGTCTGGTTGATGGTGGTTGCAGTGATGATTTTAGCGACCCTAAGCACCCTTCCCTTGCTTCTTTCATCTTTCTAAGGAATCTTTATCTATTTTTTAGGGAAAACTCGGAAAATTATCGTTATCCTGAAAGCAAACTAAATTTTAAAGATCGCGGATTGTAAACTATGACACAACCAAGCTTTGGTGTAATTGGTTTGGCAGTAATGGGAGAAAACTTGGCTCTCAACGTAGAAAGCCGAGGTTTCCCTGTGGCTGTTTATAACCGCACAGGGGAAAAAACCAAGAATTTTATGGCGCAGCGAGCGCAAGGGAAAAATATTACTGATACTTATAGCATTGAAGAATTTGTCAAAGCATTAGCCCCACCCCGTAAAATTCTGGTGATGGTACAAGCGGGAAAGGCTGTGGATGCTGTAATTAGTCAGCTTAAGCCCCTCTTAGAAGAAGGAGATATGATTATTGACGGGGGGAATTCTCTTTATGAAGATACCCAACGCCGTACCGAAGAATTAGAAGCGGCGGGCTTAGGCTTTATGGGAATGGGCGTTAGTGGCGGTGAAGAAGGAGCCTTAAATGGCCCCAGCCTCATGCCCGGTGGAACCCCAGAAGCCTATGAAAAAGTTGAGCCGATTGTTACGAAAATTGCGGCGCAAGTGGATGATGGCCCCTGTGTTACTTATATTGGCCCAGGTGGTGCGGGTCATTATGTAAAAATGGTTCATAATGGCATTGAGTATGGCGATATGCAGTTAATTGCAGAAGCCTATGATTTACTCCAAAATGCTTTGGGATTAAACCATACTCAGTTAAGTGAAGTCTTTGCTCAATGGAATCAAACCGACGAACTCAACTCCTTTTTAATTGAAATTAGCACCGAGATTTTCAAGAAAATTGATCCTGAAACTAATCTCCCCTTAGTGGATGTCATTCTCGACTCCGCCGGACAAAAGGGAACGGGACGCTGGACAGTGGTTAGTTCTCTTGAAATGGGCGTTCCCATTCCCACAATTTACGCGGCAGTAAATGCACGAGTGATTTCTTCCTTTAAAGAAGAGCGTTTAACTGCTAATAAGCAACTCGATGGCCCTAACGAAAAATATGAGGGAGATGTGCAAGAATTTATTAATAAAATTCGGGATGCTCTCTATTGTTCAAAAATGTGTTCCTACGCGCAAGGAATGGCGTTAATGGCAAAAGCCTCGGAAGAGTTTGGGTTTAACTTAAATTTGAGTGAAATTGCCCGTATTTGGAAGGGTGGCTGTATTATTCGCGCTGGCTTCTTAGATAAAATTAAAGCTGCCTTTCAGGAAAATCCTCAACTCCCTAATCTCTTACTTGCGCCTGAATTTAAGCAAACGATTTTAGATCGACAACAGGCGTGGCGAGATGTTTTAACTGTTGCCAATCGCTTGGGAATTCCTGTTCCAGCCTTTAGTGCCTCTTTAGATTATTTTGACAGTTATCGGCGCGATCGCTTGCCCCAAAACCTCACCCAAGCCCAACGTGACTTTTTTGGCGCTCACACTTATGAACGAGTGGATAAGTCTCGCGGTGAGTTCTTCCATACGGAATGGATGGAAGATAACTAAGACAAAAGCTCCCCTAAGTGGGGAGTTCTCCATTTGAAGTGGTTTCTAGCGACCAGTATTTTGCGTTGTGAGTGCATCTAAGTGTGCAGTAATGGCATTAAGATAGGCTTCATCTTCAATAGCTTCGGAGGATAAGTCTCCAGCTTCGATCGCGCTATTCACTAACTTTTCAGCATCAAGGTTCCCAGCGATATAGGCTTGTTCAAATTGAGCATAAGCAGGAATTCCTTGTTCTTTGAAGTCTCCTCGATAGCCAGAAGAAACTAAATTAAAGGCTTCTGTCTCACGAATGCTATTGTATTGAGAGTTATGATTAACTTTTTCAGAGGTGGGGGCCGTTTCTGCAACGCCAACAGGAGTAACTCCCAAAATTAAGAATAGAGAAGTTAGGCTTCCTAGGGTGAAGTGGCGCATGATTTTCCCTCCTTTAATCGGCTTCGCCCATACTCTAAAAATTAAGTGTTTTCTCTGACTTCTCACCTGAGAGAGAGCTGAGGCTGATTACTGATCCGCCATTGTTTTTACAATATCACCGCGAGTGATGATTCCCACTACTGCTCCTTGCTCATCCACCACGGGTAAACGGCGGACTTCTCGCTTGTGCATGATTTGGGCGGCTTCTTTGAGAGCGCGATCGCGCGTTATAGAAATGGGACGATTACTCATCACTTCCCCCACAGTTTGCCCTAACGCCTTATGGAGTTCTTTCTCATATTGGGCAGGATTTTGTAAGTAAATCACACTATCGAGAAACATAATATAGGGGGGCGTATCCACCCCAGTTTCTTGCCACATTAAGTCTGATTCGGATAAAATTCCCACTAATTTTCCCGCCTCATTCACTACGGGTAAGCCACTAATTTTCTTTTCTACTAATAGTTGAATAGCTTCTTTGAGGGGAGTTTCGGGTTTAACCACCGCTACGTCAGTGGTCATTGCGTCTGCAACTGTTTTTGTCATGCGTCAATTTTGCCTTCAATGATTCGAGAGTATCAATTATTGTCACATTCCCAAGTCGAGGGTGACAACTGAGCCTAGTTCAAGGAAAAACCCTGCACCACGTCTAAAATCAATTATGGTGAGGGTTTATATTTTACTGATTACGGGGTGCTTTCATGTCACGAGCTAATTCCATAAATTCACTCATATTAGCTCCTGGACGACGGCGACTGTTGGTCGCTTTGGGCATGAGATAATTGGGAGCAAATGTTTCTCCTGCGAGTTGATTGGCCTTCTCACTCCCATTGCTTTGAACTGATACAGGTTGCTGTTGAGTGGTGGCAGTAGGCTCAGGAGAAGACTGCTGATTTTGAACTTGATCAGCGTTTTTCGTTTTTTGCGTTGCTTGGGGGGGTTCTGCTTTTTCCTCTGTTTTTTGGGCAGTTTCCTCTTGGGAGCTATTTTGATCTTCGTTTTCGTCTAACTCGATGTAATAGTTATCTTTGCCGCTAAACAGTTTTTTGATAATGCCAACCATGGATGACTCCTAAAAAAATTGTTAATAATCGATCACCGTATTACTAGGATATCGGAATACGGGAACACAATTTGAGAAGAGAGATGAAGAAAATTTACCATTAAATTTCTCGAAATTCAAAAAAATATGTTATCCTAGCTAATGCGTTTCAAAACGTTAAATTCCTCGCGGATGTGGTGGAATTGGTAGACACGCACGCTTGAGGGGCGTGTGGCTTACGCCTTGCGAGTTCGAGTCTCGCCATCCGCATAATTGGGTAGCTTCTTAGAGTCATGGGCAGGGAAGCTACAATTTTTTTAAGGTAGCCGTTATGATGGAAGTAGGTATTAAGATTTGTAAATTACCTCCTCTGTATTTTGAACTGGCAACCGACCCCAACTCTAGAAACAAACTGGTATGCTCTCCAACCGCTTTGGGAGGGCGGCGAAGAGGTGGTTAAAACAGGACTTCCTCATGATCAACTTCCCCCAGCATGGCAGATTTTATTGCTAGGGGATGGTTCTCCTACTCGTCATCTGAGACTTTTGACCCGAGAGCCCATTGAGGTGGATGTGATAGATATGTCGTCAATTGGGAATGAGCGCGATCGCGCCCCAGAAGACATTAAAGCCGTTCCCACCCCACGATTGCGCCGTCAAGTTTGGTTACGCACAGCTTCGGGGCAACGATTAGCTTATGCCGTATCTTGGTGGGATGCCCAAGAAGTAGATGAATACTTGCAAAACCGCTCTCTCCCCATTTGGGATAATCTGTCGCGATTGCACACGGAATTATATCGCGATATTCAAGGCATTTATTATGGGCATTCTCCAGAACTAGAAACTGCCTTTCAAGAAAAGGGGCCGTTTTGGGGGCGACATTACTTGTTTTGGCACAATGGGCAACCTTTAACCTTAATTTATGAAGTCTTCTCCCCGTATCTCAAACGATATTTGGGAGAAAATCGCCCCACAGTTGGCAGCTAGTGCAGGCGGGTTGAAATAGTTGACATCCTCGCCTTCCTTGAAGCAAGGCGATT
>JBKHER010000179.1:0-5798 GCA_046540715.1 Halothece sp. | reverse complement strand
CAATCCTAAATCAGTTGTACCCCCCTTCAATTCCCCCCTTTAATTCCCCCCTTACAAAGGGGGGTTAGGGGGGATTAAACTTATAACTGCTTTTTACAAATCAGATCATATTGCTATAGAGCAAAATTAATTTTAGAACACACTAAATCAGTTGATATACCACCAGATATTGAACAACACAATGAAGATATACAAAGAGCTTATCGAATATCAATAATACTAACACCAGTTTTACTTGACTTTTTTCGAGAGCAAATTCAACGAGATGAGAATCAAGAATCAGTGTTGAAAAAGGAAAAACAATCAAACTTAATTTCTCAAAAATGTCAAGAATTTGGAAAGCAATTTATTAAATCAATGCTTGCCTCAAAAAGAACCCCCCAAGATATGGAATCTAATCCATTAAACCTTTATGAAATGTGTGGTGCTGCTATATTTGCCCAAAGTAACTCAATATCGAGAACACTAAGCACTAAGATGGGAGACCTTTGGGAGAAGATTGTCAATATTAGCCCGTATGCGGTAAGTCCAGAGCAAGATTTTGGACTACGAATTAATGGTATCGACTCAATTATATTACCTGACGGAGAAAAAATACCGATATTCGTACAACTTAAAACAGCTCGTGGTACACTAACTGGAAGTCAAGTTCCTAGAGCAAGAGTCGAATTAGGAATTCACAAAAAAGCACTTTTTGCAGTAGCATTTTCTCTAGGTGAATGGACATTTTCAAGCACAGAAATTCCTCGGGTTTGTGGAGAAGAATTCTGGAATTTAATTAAACTTGATTATCCTTTATTGAAATACCATGTTAAAAAAATGATCTTAAAGATTGAATCTGCTTATGTAGAAGCACAATCAAAAAATTCTTAAAAAAGAGATTAAACCCCTAGTAATGATAATTGTTTAATCTCTGGACTTGCTATTTGTACTTCTATCATTGTTTCCTGATTTAACTCTTTTTTTAGCATTCCAATTAAACAATTTCCAATATGGTAAGCCAAGTTAACAGGAACAGCATTACCAATTTGGCGATATCGTGAAGCAACTGAACCAGTAAAGCCCCAATCATCTGGGAAACTTTGAATGCGGGCATACTCTCTAATTGTAAGAGGACGAGTTTCTTCAGGATGACAGCGTTCTGTTTGTTTTTGAGCAGGACTGCAAGTTAAAGTTAGTGAGGGTTCATCCCAAGAGAGTCGTCTTGCCATTCCAGTTTTACCTCCCCCTAAATCAAAGCTCTTTTTCATGTACTCTTTTTGAAGATTTAAAGGTAAGTCCTTCCAATAACCACCAGGAGGAACAAATTCCAATATTTGTTTTTTTCGGAGTGGATAGCTTGCTCCATCCGAATGTGGACAATTTTTTAAGGCTTCTCGTACAGAAATAGTATAATTTTTCTCTTTTGGATAAAACAGAGGAATATCTAATCCTTTTTTAACTGCTAGAATGACAACCCTTTCTCGTTTTTGGGGGACATCTAGAAATTGGGCTTTTAGTAGTTTATATGTAGCATCATAACCGAGTTCTTGAAAAACATCTAACATTTTAGACAGTGTTTTTCCTTCATCATTTTTGATCAACCCTCGGACATTTTCAACGACTGCTATTTTAGGTTGTACTTCTTTTACGCAGCGAGCAAATTCAAAAAATAGTGTTCCTCTAATATCTTCAAATCCCTTTCCTAAACCCCCATAACTAAATGATTGACAAGGGGGACCACCAGCAACAATATCTACTTTGCCTTGATAAGGACTAAAGTCTAACTTAGCTAGATCATCTTGAATGATATTCCAGTTTGGTCTATTTTGTCGAAGTGTATCAACGCAGTCTTTGTCAATCTCAACTAATAACTCAGTTTTCAAACCAGCGTTACTCAACCCAAGAGCCATACCGCCACAACCTGAAAAAAGCTCAATCACACTAAACTGAGGTTGTTTCTCTGCTGTTTTTAACACTCGAAAATCGACTTTAGCTGCTCCTTGATGCTTATTTTGAATTCGTCTTAACTCTTCTAGATCAAATAGACGAGCATTATTTGCGGAACGTTCAGCTTGAATTAATGTTTTTCTCTCCCAACGTCGAATCGTGTCTGGAGAGACGTTCAAAATTTTCGCAGCTTGATGAACTGTAACTTTATTAGTTTTCAATGCTTTCACTTAAACGACTACTTAAACAGCATAATTTATAACCATTGCATAGGGCAAGGGTTAGACAAGCCCTTGTCACTCAATCACCTGTCGCAGCCGCGTCCCCGACTTCATGTAATTGTAAGCATCCTCAAACACACTGCGAAGCAATTCGGCACGCTGTCGAGATAAATCTCCTGTTACATTAGCAGCATCTAATTCCTTTAATTGGGGGAATAGCTGATTATCCACAAATGCCAAAAGCGCATCCCCTGTGGGGGCATTTTTTCCCAGTGTCTTACTATCCGCCCATTCTTCCCACCGCAAGCCCATCGGAATCGGGGATTCATATTCATCATCGTTGAGTTCTAATTCTTGATCTTGGTCGCTAAACTTCTTATAAAACAGCATCCATCCTAGTTGACCAATGCGTTGGGCATCGCCATCTACGCCCACATCTTTCCGCATAATGTCTTGAATGGATTTAATCGTGGCATTGAGAGACATATCGCTTTTTTTAACTTCCCTGTCATTGAATCATATTAGAGAACTGTCATCACTCTCACCAAACAATTCATTCGTTATATGAAATCCACCTATGGTTGCTACACCCCCCTGGGATCCCCCCAACCCCCCTTAATAAGGGGGGCAAGGGGGGATCGGTATGTAGCAGACTTTTTTGCATTTTATATTAGTATTATTCCTATTAAATCCTATGCGATAGGCTAGAAAATATCACCTGTCGCTGATTACAAAACTATGCAGATTGCTACTGACATCGGTAAATTAGTTACCCCTTCTTCAGAGAAAGGTCGCCCCCTCATTACAGGAACGCAAACCTCAGTCCGCCGAGTCGTTGTCCTCTACAAACAAGGGGCTAGTGCTGAAGAAATTGCCCGTCGCTTGCCTCATCTTAACTTTGCCCAAGTTTATGCCGCTTTAGCTTACTATCATGCCAATCGCGATGAGATTGAAACTGATTTAGCCGAAGAAGATGCTGAATATTGGAAGCTAGTACAATCCCACAGTCAGAGAGATGAGTAAAATTAGGCTATATCTGGATGAAGACTCAATGGATGAAGATTTTGTCCAAGCATTGAGGTCTCGTAATGTGGATGTTTTAACCGTCGCTGATGTGGGAATGTTGAATCGATCAGATCAAGAACAACTGAATTGGGCTAGAGAAAATGATCGAGTCATCTTTAGTTTCAACACCAGAGACTTTTACCAGTTACACACGGCTACTCTACAAAAAAGTTTATCTCATGCAGGAATGATCTTAGCCCCTCAGCAGCGATATGGGATTGGAGACTTGATGCGCGGTGTGTTGAAACTGATCAACACCAAATCTTCAGAACAAATGCAGGGGCAACTGGAATTTATCAATAATTGGATTGCGCGAGGGTCTCAATTTTTCTAAATGGCTGATGGTTCATCGTCATCATAAAGCAATTGCTGTAACTCTCGTACCGCTTCCTGATATTGTTTCTTCCCACCAAAGGTTTTGACGATTTCGATGGGCGTTCCGATTTCTGTAAAGGGATTTAGCTTTAAAACTTTTGTATCTCCTGCGGGAATGACATTCTGATCCGCATACTTTTCTAACAGCGCATCCAGTACCGCCCTTGCTTTCTCCCCATATTTACTAAACACATCTCGTTTGCGAACCTTCTCTGCGCGTTCTTTACGGGTTAATGGCGGTCGATCGAACGCGATATGGCAAATTAGGTCAAAGGGATCATAATCCTCTCCTACCATGTCTTGTAAACTCTCTAGGAAGATTCCCTGCTGTTGTAATTCTTCGATAATTGCCTGTTTACGATCGCTGTCTTGCCACCGTTTGAGAAATTCATCTAAAGATTGATAGGTTTCGTTAACCGTGCGACGGGTATAATCACGCAAAGATTCGGTTACTAACTCGCCACTGGTGTCATAATAACTCGTTCGTTCTCTGGCGACAGAAAATCTTTGTTTTCCCACAACATACTTCTGCTGCGGATTAACCCCAGCCTCTTCCCCTTCTAAAACTTCGCTGATTTCTTCCTCTGTGTTACCCGTGCGATAAGTCTGACTGTAATTTTCATCTTGAATCGGTGGACCATCCCAATCTGGATCTTCAAAATTATGGGTGGCGTTGCGAAAATCAATAATGGTGAAGAAATGCTTGTTGTAATCGGTTCTTAAGCGCGTTCCCCGTCCAATAATCTGCTTAAACTCCGTCAACGACTGAATCCGTCGGTCTAAAACAATCAGATGACAAGTTTGCGCGTCAACTCCTGTGGTCATCAGTTTAGAAGTTGTGGCAATAACAGGATACTCCTCTTTAGGATTAATAAAATTATCCAGTTGGGCTTTTCCTTCTGCCTCATCTCCTGTAATTCGCATAATATAGCGCCGATCGCGCTCCACGAAAGGACGATTAGCAGGGACATTCATCAAGGCTTGACGCATGGCTTCTGCGTGATCCACATTCTCACAGAAGATAATGGTTTTCCGCATCGGATCGCCATCATGTAAAAACTCACTGACATATTCGGCTACCGCTTGCGTGCGTCTAGGAAATTTAATATTGCGATCAAAATCCCGTAAATTATACTCCCGTTCCTCAATTAACTGTCCATAATCATCGGTTTCCCCAGCGTCTGGTGTCCATCCTTCAAGATCAATATCTAAATTAACTTGTACCACCTTAAACGGGGCTAAGAAACCATCCTCAATCCCTTGTCGCAAAGAATAGGTGTAAATGGGGTCGCCAAAATAATCAATATTAGAAACATACTCGGTTTCCCGTGGGGTTGCGGTTAAGCCAATCTGGATCGCGCTGTCGAAATACTCTAGTACCTGTCGCCAAGTGGAATCCTCAGCAGCACTCCCCCGATGACACTCATCAATTACCACTAAATCAAAAAAGTCTCGCTCAAATTTGCTATAAATGTCTTCTCGTTCCTCATCTCCCACCAATGCTTGATACAGGGCTAAATAAATCTCATAAGAACTATCAATGCGCCCATTCTCATCCACTAATTTCCGTGTCAACTTCTGCATTGCCCCGCCAAAGGGCTGAAAATCATTAGTTTTAGTTTGATCAACCAGTGCATTGCGATCCGCGAGAAATAACACCCGCTTCGCTGTTCCTGTTTTCCATAACCGCCAGATAATATTAAAGACGGTAAATGTTTTTCCTGTTCCTGTTGCCATCACCAATAAACAGCGTTTTTGTCCCTTGGCTATGGCTTCAATGGTACGGTTGACGGCTAACTGCTGATAGTAACGGGGTTCTTTCGCTTCCGTTGAAGGGTAGTAACGAGAGGCTAATAAGGTTTCTGGGACATTTTCTAACTGTCGCCACCGCTTATATCTTTCCCATAGTTCATCGGGGGAGGGAAAGGCATCTAAAGTAATTTCCTGCTCAGTTTGAGGGTAAGTTCCGCTGCGATCGTGCAATAAAAAGCCATCCCCGTTACTGGAAAACACAAAGGGAACATCTAGCAAGTCGGCATACCCTAACGCCTGTTGCATTCCCGCGCCAATGCTGTGTTTATTGTCTTTTGCTTCAATCAGCGCGATCGGTTGATTGGGATGATAAAACAAGACATAATCGGCTCGTTTTTGCTTTCCTCGCGCCACCAATTTCCCTCGCACAATAATCCGCCCGTGGGTGAGGGTATA
>JBKHER010000178.1:0-5806 GCA_046540715.1 Halothece sp. | reverse complement strand
TGACTTTTCCCAATCAACTGCGCGAGTTGTCTCTGACTAATTCCTAAACATTTTCTAGCATTCCAAATTTGTTGTGCGCTCAAGTTACCGACACTTTTGGCGCGATTTTTACCGCGAGTTTTTTGTTCCTTTTTGCTTTCCCAATGCGATAATTGTTGATCCCATTGTGAGGGGAGATCAAAACTTAAAATTCGAGCTTTCATTAATAAATTCCATTTTCCCCGTGGCGCTGCCTCAGTAATTTTGCTATCACTACAAGCATCATTAATCCAAAATTCCATCGCTTCATCGGCATCATCAGGAATTTCAGCTAGTTTCGCCCACAAAGGTTGAATTTTAGGGGGGTAAGTCACAGGATCAAAAAGGGGCTTAATTCCATATCGATGGAGCGTTTCTAAATCACTTTCAAATTTGCGAATTAACCGCTTACGGCGTTCTTGGCTAAACCACGCCTCATGAATTTTCTGTTCGCCATAAGCAACCTCCATCAACTTAGAAACCGTAAGCCGTTGTTGTCTTCCCATTTTGGTTTTAAATAATAACCATAGCATCATTCGCACCGCCCCTTCATGTTGATGCCAAATTGTGGTTACTGCTGACAACATAAACTTCGGTAAAGTCCCATATTGATAAAAAGCAAGGGATTTTTTATGCCCCTGTTTATTGAGAAAATACGCCGCCCAATTTCCAGCTTTGATGCGAAAGGTTATTCCAGCTAAATGTTTATAGCCACGGGCATCTTCTTGAAAATGGTGATCAATTCCCATTAAATGCCAAACGCGATCTTTTGCCACTGAAAACGCTTTAATTCGTCCTTGTCGGGGCCAATCAATGGCAGTGAGAAGCTGACAGGGTTGCTGAACTAAAGACTTAATTAAGGTCAATTTTGTTGCTTTACTCAAGTCCTTGCGTTTATTTAACCCCAGATAATCCTCAATTTGTTTATTATCAATGATAAACTCGTTTTCCCAAGGTTTTTCCATGCTAACTACATGAGCAGCAAAAATTAAGTGCATCGAAGCTGCCCGAATATCAATTGCTTCAGTGGCGGGAATTGCCTCAGAGACATTCAAACATGGCGGATTATCTTTCGTTACGTCATTGGTTAACCAAAACTCCAGTTTCCCTTTTCCTTGCTTAACAGGGCGTTGAAAGTATAGTTGATCTTGATCATCTCTTTGCCAAGACGCATCTGATCCTTTGGCAAGAAGATTACAGGCTTCCCAAATTACCATCGGGGTAGCAATCGGGTTCGTTTCACCATCAGGAAAAAGACTATGACTAGGTAGAACTCTAGGTTGTTCTCGATATCTTCCCTTTTTACTTAGTAAGGGTAATGGTAAATGATCTGGGCAACTGGTAACACAAATGGGGTTACTACTTTTATTGTCACAATTATTACAAAGCCCAGGTTCTACCCAGTATTCTTCCTTATGATCAACTTGAATGGCATGGGTGGGGCATTTCGGTAAACAGATACCGCAATGATTACAATACTTGGGAATTGTGTAAGCCATCGTAAATTTCCTTCTCGAAGCAGACAATTACTTTGACTTTAAATCTTGACAAAACTCTATCTTATATTTTGTTACAAATGATAGTTTTAGATACTTTTTGGCAATTCTTTGTATTTATTTTAGATTTATTAATAATCAAGAAAATGGCTTTACAGATAAAAAGTGACTAAAAAATAGTGATGTACAATTAAATTAATTTAATCGCTCAAAATTAGGAAAAATCGTGAAAAAAGCCTAAAATATCCCATCACCTTCTAGTTTTTATAGTTTTCCTGATTGATTACCTATATTTCTTGCTTGGAGATAGATTTGAGGGCTGGGTTGCCACTCTCGAATTAATTGTCTGACGACATCGTTCATGGAAATATGAAGCTCATCACAGTAGTTTTTGAGCTTTAGATATTCGGCATCAGTCAATCGCAAAGTAAATCTTTTCATGGTATTAACTTGACATTATTTTAGTATCAATTATCTACAATAAACCTAATTTTTTGACATATAGTATCAGAATGACACCATTCTGGTATCAACTCAAATCTGCAAAACGAATTAAGAGTATTGATCATTGTTAGTTCATCTTATCGATCTCAAGTTAAGCAGGATGAGTACATTGGGATTCATTTAATTAATTAAGAATGTACTCAAACTTAATTCCCCTTCTCTGTAAGACTCCTAAAGTTGCTAGAACTTAACCAATTAGTATTTGTGGAGATTGGAATGAGTATTCTTAGCTAAGACGACAAGTATTTTGAGGCTACTTTCCTCCATTCTGTTACTAATTTTACAATTTTTACCTCGAATGGGATCAGGTTGGCGATCAGACTTTATATTTTGTAGCGAATTTTACTTTTTAAAGTTATCCCGAAGCGTTAATTCTTATACCATCTTCAAAAAGTCAGGTTACAGTAGATCCCCCCTTCGCCCCCCTTATTAAGGGGGGTTGGGGGGATCTGAATGTAGCGCAAATTGTCCAAAACGGTATTAGAAATGGTATTACCGTTCAACTCAGCAAAAAGACTTGTCTGTGATCCCAAAATCAATTTAGAGACTGGACTCTTCTAGAGTTTTAAGCTGTGAGTACCCTCTTAATTAATTTAATGCCAGTCCCATATTCTTTGGTTTTAAAAAGAGGCTGGTATCATACAAGTTCAAAATTCTAGAGGTGTCGATTATCATGCCATCCCTTGAACCGATTACTCAATTTTCTAAAGAGGTCGCTTTCAGAATCACCTTAGCGACAAAAGTTTTACCTCAGGTTTCCCCAAAAACCTTAATTGAAGGGTTAAAAAATCATTTGGGAACGGAAATTAGTGAAGAGTCTCTTGATCAACTGACGATCCCAGATTTAAAAACAATCCTTAGTAATATAACCGAAGAGAATGAACTAAGCGGTGTCGAAGAAGCTGTTCCCATTTTACGCGGTGAAACAGCTAATTATCAAGACTGGTTTCCGATTGAGGAGAAAATAGAAGATTCACAGTCAATTCAAGTTGCCATTGCGTCTAATAATCCTGAAAAGTTAGATGGGCATTTTGGTTCTTGTGATTATTATCTGATTTATCAATTAACCCCGGAGACAATGCGATTGATTGATGTTAGATTTGCCATTGAGTCTGATTTAGCCAAAGAGAAAACGGCTTTCCGCGTTAACTTGATTAAAGACTGTGAGATTCTTTATTTAGTCTCTATTGGGGGCCCGGCGGCGGCAAAAGTTGTCCATGCCAATATTTATCCCTTGAAAAAAGAGGAAGGCGGTGAGGCAAGAGAATTTTTAGCCCAATTACAAAGCGCGATCGCGCTTTCTCCTCCGCCTTGGCTAGCGAAAATTTTTGGAGTGAGGGCAAACGAAAGACTTAAAAACTATGGTAAAACGGTAACGGCTGAAGACTAACTTTTCCTTATTGATCTTTAACCTAATGACCAATCTAACCTTCTCTTAAAACTAATAAAGAAAAGGCACTTAAAAGAATCTCGTCTTCTCCTTGATAAACAATCTCTTCTGATAAGAAACGGGCTTCATTCGTATCAATGATAGCTTTCCAATTTCTTCCTTGTAAGGCTTGGGGAAGCATAAACTTGGTTTCTTCTTGATGGCAATTAAAGAATAATAGAAAGTTATCATCAGTAATCCGTTTGCCGCGAGAATCAGGTTCACATAATTCCTTGCCGTTGAGAAATACGGTAATGGCTTGGGTTCGCTGATCATTTTTCCATTGTTCTTCACGATAAGGCGTTCCATCAGGATGATACCAGCCGAGATCACTAACTTGTGAACCATGAATCGCCCGACTTTGAAACCAGTTACGACGATGAAACACAGGATGTTGTTGACGAAGTGCCATTAATTCTTGGGTGAAGGCGAGTAATTCTTTATTTTCTGGGGATAAATCCCAATTAAACCAAGTGAGTTCATTATCTTGGCAATAGGCGTTATTATTTCCTTGTTGGGTGCGTCCCATTTCATCTCCCCCGAGTAACATGGGAACCCCTTGGGATAACATAAGGGTAACGAGGAAATTGCGTTGTTGGCGCGATCGCGCTTTTAATATTTCAGGATCATCAGTTTCCCCTTCTGCCCCAAAATTCCAAGATCGATTATGATCTTCTCCATCATGGTTATTCTCACCATTTGCATGATTATGCTTTTCGTTATAACTGACTAAGTCACGGAGGGTAAACCCATCATGGGCGGTAATAAAATTAATACTAGCATGGGGCAGCTTACCATTCGCTTGATATAAATCGGGGCTACCCGTAAAGCGATAAGCAAACTCTTCTAACGTATTGTCTTCACCACGCCAAAAATCACGCACCGTATCCCTATATTTCCCATTCCATTCTGACCACAGGAGGGGGAAGTTTCCCACTTGATAACCACCTTCTCCCACATCCCAAGGTTCAGCAATGAGTTTCACCTTCGAGAGAATTGGGTCTTGGTGAATAATATCAAAAAATGCTGCCAGACTATTCACTTCATACAACTCCCTCGCTAACGCCGAAGCCAAGTCAAAGCGAAAACCATCCACGTGCATTTCTTGCACCCAATAACGCAGACTATCCATGATGAGTTTTAAGATTTGGGGATGCCGAACATTTAGGGAGTTTCCACAACCAGTAAAATCCATGTAGTAGCGTGGATCATGATCTACCAAACGGTAATAGGCAACATTATCAATTCCGCGAAAAGAAATCGTCGGCCCCAAATGATTCCCTTCTCCTGTATGGTTATAAACGACATCTAAAATTACTTCAATTCCAGCTTGATGGAGGGCTTTTACCATTTCTTTAAACTCTGTAATTTGTTCTCCTCGATTACCGCTAGCACTATAGCCAGAATAGGGGGCAAAATAGCCAATCGAATCGTATCCCCAATAATTGCGTAGCCCTTTATTAACTAAATGCCCTGGATAGGCTAAAAAATGATGGACGGGTAGCAATTCAACGGCGGTTATGCCAAGAGATTTAAGATGATTAATGGCATTAGGATGACATAAGCCTGAATAAGTGCCTCTAAGATGATCGGGAATTTGAGGATGTTGTTGGGTAAAGCCTTTGACATGAACTTCATAGATAATGGTTTCGGATAAAGGGGTTTGTAGCGGTTTATCTCCTTCCCAGTCAAAAAAGTGATTAACTACAACACACTTGGGAATTAAATGACTATCATCAGTGTTAGAACAAGCTAAGTCTTGTTCCTCCGTCTCCCAAGGATAGGCAAAGATTTCTTCGCCATAGCCAATCTCTCCAGTAATCGCAGCCGCATAGGGATCAATGAGGAGTTTTTTACGGTTAAACCGATGTCCTTGTTTGGGAGTAAAGTCACCATGAACCCGATAATTATAACGCTGTCCAGGTTGCAATCCTGGAATATAGCCATGCCAAACATAGTTATGAACTTCTTTTAGGGAAAGACGAATTTCATGATCTTGTTCTGTAAATAGGCAAAGTTCAATCTCCGTGGCATTTTCCGAGAAGATGGCAAAATTTACCCCTTCTCCATCCCAGGTTGCGCCGAGGGGGTGCGGTTGTCCGGGCCAAACGTCTAAATTCACACTTTCACTTCCAATACGTCCTTTGATCAATAGTTTACAGGTTGGCTTGCCTTCCTAACCAATCGCTAATCATTTAAGGGTATGGTAGGAAAAATGGTTTGAGTTAGAGAAAACAGCACAATAGGAACAATTTTAGTTTTTTCTATCAAGAGAGGTTGAAGTTTATATGAAATCCCCTAATGGTTGCTATCCATTCTCGATTTGAATACTTTTTTCATATTAGGACTTAATCAGATG
>JBKHER010000177.1:0-5857 GCA_046540715.1 Halothece sp. | reverse complement strand
TGAATTGAATTCAGGCTAGAAAGCGGCGGTGCATTCCGCACTTTTAGTTTTAATCGTAGGATGCGCGAGACCTTTGCTCAACTCAGGATTAAACATTATTTCCCCTTCTTATCCCGTGATTGGCGACGACGATCGCGCCACTCAATCGCTGTGAGATAAAGAATGCCACCGCTAAAGAAAATCAGTAGCACCAATCCAATTAAAAACAGCCAATTTAGGGGAGAAATTGCTTCCACGATGCACCTCTTCTAAAATCCGTTACGCGCCCAAACCACCATGGTAATCGACCACGTAAATAGTGCGAGAAACATGACCCAACCTAAGGTTAAAATATCCATCTTCTACTTTCTTAATTACTTATTAAACACTCTACTGGTGTATCATAGCAACTTCTTTGACAAGATGTAATAGGGAAAAAGGAAATTTGTCCTCTGTCAATCAATGACTTAATAATTTCATTTGATCAATTAGCACGACCAACCTAGGTAATACCAATCTCTGACGATTCTCAGAGTTAATCCTGTGTCCGATGTATCAAGAAATAGATATCCTAAAGATAGACCGCGATCAAACTCAGTCTCTAGTTGCCCAAAAGACAGCTTAGGTAGTTTTCAAGACACAACCCCTTAACTTATATGACACAAAATCCACCAATAAACAAACGCCGTAGAGCCTTAACCACATTACGGGATTCTTCACCCTTCGGCAATAAATTAATCCAAGCTGGTTATGCCAATAGTCAGCAAATTGAGAGTGCTAGACAAAAAGTATCACAATCAGAAGGTAAGCAAACTTTTGCGGAAGCAATTACTTCAATTACAGGCAAAGAATTACCCCCTGAACTGTATCGTCAATATAAAAAGCATCATTTATTTGAGCTAAAAATTTATTATGGAGTAGAATCTCTTGATCCTGAAATAACTAACTTAGAAGACTATCCTGTTAAAGAATTAATTGATGATGTAATTCCCCTTGATACCTGTCGTCGCTATAAATTATTGCCATTAGCAAAACGGGAAACGCGCCCCCCATCTTTGCTGGTGGGAATGGTTAATCCTGATGATCTCGCCGCCCAAGATGATTTAACCCGAATTCTCCGCTCGAAAGGTTTGAAACCACAACGAGTGGTGATGACAAGTGATGATTACGAAAAGATAATCTCCACCTATCTTGATGAACAGTCCGCAAAAGAAGAGGAAGAAGCCGAAGAAGAACAATTTGATGTTACTCAAGACCTCGCTAACCTTGATATAGAGGGGTTAGAGGACGTTAAAGAAGATGCCGATGCTGATTTAGAAAAATCATTAGGGGATGCCCAAGCCGCGCCGATTATTAATGTGGTGAATCGGATTTTACTTAAGGCGTTGCGCGACGACGTTTCTGATATTCATGTCGAGCCACAAGAAACCTATGTTCGGGTGCGAATGCGTCAAGATGGGGTATTACAAAAAGCCTTTGATAATTTACCGCTAAAAATTGCCCCCGCGATCGCGGCGCGTTTTAAGATTATGGCCGAATTAGACATTGCCGAGCGGAGGATGCCTCAAGATGGTAAAATTCGCCGTAAATACCGTGGGCGTAATGTCGATTTTCGGGTGAGTACCTTACCCAGTCGCTATGGCGAAAAAATTGTATTGCGGATTTTAGATAATAGTGCCACCCAATTAGGACTGGATAAGCTGATTACTGACCAAGCAAGCCTTGATATGGTGCGAGATATGGCAAGTCGTCCCTTTGGGTTAATTCTCGTCACTGGCCCCACGGGTTCCGGGAAATCAACCACTCTCTATTCGATTTTAGCCGAGCGCAATGATCCAGGAGTTAATATTAGCACCGCCGAAGACCCCATTGAATATGCCCTACCAGGGATTACTCAGGTACAGGTATTGCGGGAAAAAGGCATGGACTTTGCCTCGATTTTACGGTCATTCCTGCGTCAAGACCCGGATATTATTCTGGTGGGAGAGACCCGCGATAAAGAAACAGCCAAAACCGCTATTGAAGCAGCATTAACGGGACACTTAGTTTTAACCACTTTGCACACGAATGACGCTGCTGGCGCGATCGCGCGTTTAGATGAAATGGGAGTTGAACCCTTTATGATTTCAGGTTCTCTCATTGGCGTGTTAGCGCAACGTCTCATGCGCCGAGTCTGTAGCGAATGTCGCATTCCTTATAACCCAACTCAAGAAGAACTTGCTCGTTTCGGCTTATCTGCTGCAAAAGAAGAAGAAGTCACTTTTTACCAAGCCAATGTCCTCAAACCTGATGAAATTGAACCCGCCCGTAAAAAAGGAAAACTCTGCTCAAAATGTAATGGCACCGGTTATAAAGGGCGAGCCGGTGTTTATGAAATCATGCAAATGAGTGAAAATTTGCAGGGATTAATTAACAGTGGTGCACCGACAGAGCGTATTAAAGAAGCAGCGGTAGAAGAGGGCATGAAAACGTTGCTTGCTTATAGTTTAAATCTAGTTCGTGAAGGCTATACTACCTTAGATGAAGTAGAACGGGTAACCTTTACCGACTCAGGTTTAGAAGCAGAACTTAAAGCCAAACGTAAGAGTTCGTTAACTTGTAGTACCTGCCAAGCAGAACTACAACCAGAATGGTTAGATTGTCCTTATTGTTTAACTCCCCGTTTTCAAGAATAAAACCATCACGAATTCATTGATTGGTGATCTCTTCCGTAGAAACCCCGAAAAACCAATAACAAAAGAACAGAAATGCTAAACTATTATTATTAACTTGGTCGGGTAAAGAAGGACTTAGAATTATGGAATTAATGATCGAAGACTTGATGGAACAGCTAGTAGAAAAAGGCGGTTCCGATATGCACATTCAAGCTGGTTCCCCCGTCTATTTTCGCTATAACGGGAAGCTCGAACCAGTGGGAGATGAAGCCCTCACGCCTCAAGAAACCCAACGTTTAATTTTCAGTATGCTGAATAATAGCCAGCGTAAACAACTAGAACAGCATTGGGAATTAGACTGCTCTTATGGGGTAAAAGGACTAGCTCGATTTCGGGTCAATGTTTATAAAGAACGGGGCTGTTATGCAGCTTGTTTACGAGCGTTGTCATCAAAAATTCCGAACTACGAAAAATTAGGATTACCCGAAATTGTAAAAGAAATGGCCGGTCGCCCCCGAGGCTTAATTTTAGTAACTGGCCCCACGGGATCTGGAAAAACCACAACGCTGGCAGCGATTTTAGACATGATTAATCGCACTCGCTATGAGCATGTTTTAACGGTTGAAGATCCCATTGAGTATGTTTTTCCTAATGAGAAATGTCTATTTCATCAACGACAAAAAGGGGAAGATACCAAAAGTTTTGCTGACGCTTTGAGGGCTGCCTTACGGGAAGACCCTGATATTATTCTTGTTGGTGAATTACGGGACTTAGAAACCATTTCTCTAGCCGTTACCGCAGCGGAAACAGGTCACTTAGTTTTTGCTACTTTACACACCAGTTCGGCAGCGGCGACCGTGGATCGCATGGTGGATGTGTTCCCCGCCGATCAGCAAGAGCAAATTCGAGCGCAATTATCGGGGTCTTTAATTGCTGTGTTCAGTCAATGCTTACCGAAAAAACAAAATCCGAAACCCGGTGAATTTGGACGCGCCTTAGCTCAAGAAATCATGGTCGTAACTCCAGCGATCGCGAACCAAATTCGAGAAGGAAAAACCTCACAAATTTATTCCTCGATTCAAACCGGAATGAAACTGGGAATGCAAACCATGGAACAGTCTTTAGCGAGTTGGGTGAATAAGGGGGTAATTTCCATGGAGGAAGCCCTTTCTAAAAGCAGCAGACCTGATGAACTTTATCGTCTCACCGCAGGGGGTGTCGGTAAAACTAAGGCAAAAACAAATGCTCGTCGTTAGTTAAATTAGAGGAGTTAGGGCGTTATGGCAACTTATCTAGTAAAAGTTCAAGATGCAAAAGGCAAAATAACTAAGGAAAAAGTAACTGCCGAATCACCAGCTCAAGCCCAGTTACTATTACGAGGAAAATATCCAAAAATTGGACGGGCGAAACAGGCAGGACTCGATCTCGATCTCGATCTCTCCATCATTGAGGAGAAACTCAGCACTGTTGGGGTTAAAGATAAGGCAATTTTTTCTCGTCAGTTTGCAGCCATGGTGAATGCTGGGGTGGGGATTGTTCGCTGTTTAGGGGTGCTTTCGGAACAATCGGCAAATCCCAAAATGCGTAAAGCACTCAACCGCATTAATAGTGAGGTGCAACAAGGGGTGAATCTCTCAGAAGCAATGAGCAAACACCCCCAATGTTTTGACCAGCTTTATGTGAGTATGGTGGAGGCCGGGGAAGCCGGTGGGGTTCTCGATGAGGTACTCAACCGCCTTGCCAAGTTATTAGAAGATATTGCTCGCTTAAAAGGACAAATTAAGTCAGCAATGGCTTATCCAGTAGCTGTGGGATTATTTGCCTTTGCAGTGTTTATTGGGATGACGGTGTTTTTGATTCCGATTTTTGCTGATATTTTTGAAGGGTTAGGGGTGGAGTTGCCTGCTTTAACCCAGTTTATGTTAGGTTTGAGTGCTTTACTGAGAAGTCCGCAAGTATTAATCCCGATTGTGATTATTGGCGGAACGGTTTTTGCTCTCAAACAATACTATAAAACCCCCGCAGGACGGTTACAAATTGATTCGTTGATCTTAAAGATTCCATTATTTGGCGAATTGACGGAGAAAAATGCAGTTGCTCGGTTTTGTCGCATTTTCGGGACATTAACACGGTCAGGGGTTCCCATTTTGAGTAGTTTGGATATTGTTCGTGATACGGCTGGGAATCAAGTTTATGCCAATGCTATTGAAGCCTCGAAACAAGAGGTACAACAGGGAGGAATGATTAGCCTTGCTCTGCAGCGAGAAGGCGTTTTTCCACCACTGGCAATTCAAATGATGAGTATTGGGGAAGAAACGGGGGAATTGGATGCGATGATGATGAAAGTTGCTGATTTTTATGAGGATGAGGTGGAACAAGCTGTTAAAGCGCTGACCAGTTTAATTGAACCGATTATGATGGTGGGAGTCGCAACCATGGTTGGGGTGATTCTGTTGTCAATGTATCTCCCCATGTTTGCAATCTTTGATCAGTTGGGTTAATGGAATGATGGCGATTAAACAGTTACAATACGAAACACTGCTGGCGGAGTATAGTAACCCGAAAAGCGCGATCGCGCTCCTGAGAAAACATCGACCCTACTTGGAAATGTTACCGAGTTTGCGTCGCCCTGAGGAGAGTGTGATTACTATTCCCCTGCCACTCGCTCGGTTACGACATCCCAAAAGTGGCTCCTCCCAAAACTATTTTCCGCCACCACCGAAAACAGTACAACTCCCCTGTGATTTAGCCCTTCTGACTTGTGATCCCGAATGGAAAATCAAAATGGGGGTAGAAATTATGATTTTTATTCATCGCCCCCAAGAAGAATTTTCCGAATTCTTGCGGCGTTGGCGAGAAACAGAAATGCACCTCTCTCAAGAGTATGAGTGGGTGATGCCGCCTGGAAAAGAACATATTTTCAGTGAGGGAACGCAGAAAGCCTACCCCCTTTTTGTGGGCTTTGAGGAAACGTCTGAGTTGATTCAGCGCGGATTTAAAGGATCAGGGTTGCCGTTTCTCATCCAGCCGGTGGAAGTTAGTTCTGACGCTGAGGAAGAAGTTCCTTCTTTCTTTCAGGCGTGAGTCATGGCTTCGGATTCATCCGACAACTATAGTTATTCCAATTATTTTCCGTAATGCGACCGTCTCGGTCGCTACTAGTGCAGAACCTCAGAAGTAATTGACCAGTTAGCAAGCTGTGTTAATCCTTTTCAGAAGGAGCT
>JBKHER010000176.1:0-5865 GCA_046540715.1 Halothece sp. | reverse complement strand
TTTAAGTATTATCCTGATTGATTTGCTTAGACAACTTGGTAAATAAGAGGTCGATATCGCGGTAAAGGAATCGGTTTTCCTTCAGCTTTTGCCGTTTCTAGCCAAAGTTTTTTAGCCTGTTGCAACTCTAATAAAGCCTCTTCAGGAGTTTCTCCAAAAGCAGAACAAGCATTTAAGTCTGGAATATCAGCAATATATCCTGCATCTTCTTCAGAATAAAATATGTTAATATGATAATCCTGCATTTACGATTCCTCCAACTTAAGATTGTATTTTTCTACTAATTTTAGAAATTGCCTAGCTTTAAAGCATTTTTTGATTCCCTTGCAATATCAAGCTATGACACTGATTTCACCTCCGTTTCTGATAACTTTTGATATTTATCACCAATAGAATCAATCGCATAACCATTAGCATTAAACTCCAAAATATCCCCATAAGCGCTCATCCAGCCTGTAATTTTAGCAGGAACTCCTGTCACCATAGCGTACGCGGGAACATCTTTTGTCACCACTGCACCGGCGGCGATAAAGGCATATTCATGCAGGGTTACCCCACAAACAATCGTGGCATTTGCCCCAATACTTGCCCCCCGTTTTACCCAAGTTTGCAAATAATCGTCACTGGTATTGCGAGGAAATTCACAGCGAGGGGTTTTAATATTCGTAAAAACCATACTGGGGCCACAAAAAACATAGTCTTCTAAAATGACTCCCTCGTAAAGAGAAACATTATTTTGAATCTTACAATAGTTCCCAATTTTAACGCGATCGCCCACAAAAACATTCTGACCAAAAGAACAATGAGAACCAATTTCAGCAGTTCCCATGACATGACAAAAGTGCCAAATTTTAGTTTTTTCTCCAATTACAGCCCCTTCATCAATATAACTTGATTCGTGGGCAAAATAATTACTCACCCATTGCCTCCTGTGCTTTTTCTAAAATTTCTACCACTGCTACCCCATTCTCCCCATCAGAATAAGGCTGCTTGCGGGTTTCTAAACAGTTAAGGAAATGTTCGCATTCTCGCTTTAGGGGCTGCATTTCTGATAGCGACACTTCCCAACTCCCCTGATCTTGATTTTGTAATTGCTCATCAACGGTTTTATCATAAACAGTTACCGTTTTTGCTACTTCATCGTAAACTAGCATTTGTTTTTGGGCAATCACGACGGTTTGTCGTTTTAACTCTGGCCAATACCAGCTACAGTGGAGATGGGCAGTTTGACCGCTAGTAAAGCTCAAATCCACATGAACGTTATCCGCAATGTCAGGCTGTAGCATCCCTTGCCCCTTTGCTTGGATAGTTTCTAAAGTGGGATATCCCAATAAGTCTAATACCACGGAAACATCGTGAGGGGCAAAAGACCACCAGACATTCTCTTGTTGGCGCACTCTTCCTAATTTGACGCGAGTGGTTGCTACGTGCCAGACGTTTCCCGCTTTTCCAGTTGCTAAGTAATCTCGCATCCATGCAATGGCATTTTGATACAACAGAAGATGCCCCACCATTAAAATGTTTTTCTGTTTTTTCGCGAGTGCTGTTAATTCCTTAGCCGTAGCCGTTTCTAGGGTGAGGGGTTTCTCCACAAAAATATCTTTTCCTGCGACAAGAAGGGTTTTTGCAATTTCATAATGGGTAGGGGCAGGAGTAGCAATTACAAAAGCTGAGATTTCTGTTTTTAATGCACTTTCTAGGGTTTCATAGATCGCGATTTCAGGATAAGTTGTGATCATCTGTTCTCGCAATGTGGGATCAAGTTCCGCTACACCTGCTAACGCGCCGAGTTCATAAAAATTGCGAACAAGATTTTTACCCCAATTGCCAGCACCGACTACAATTACTTGTTTCACAGTCTTGTTACCTTCGTTTGATCACACTCGATATGGCGAGTGACTCCCCGTGTATCAAGGAGTGCTTGGGCATATTTTACTATTTCTTGGTAATTAATTTGGCTATGATCGGTTACGAGGATAACTAAGTCATGGGAAGCAATGGTTTCTTGGGATAATTCTACCGATAGGAAGGATTTTCCAACCACTTCTATCTCAGGCACATAAGGATCATGATAACTCACGGTTACTTGATCCTTGAGGAGAAGTCTTAGAAGCGCGATCGCGGGCGATTCTCGATAATCGGCTAAATCCTTTTTATAAGCGACTCCTAGCACTAGAATTTTTGATCGACTCGGGGCAATCCCCATGTTATTTAAGACTCGCCATGCCTTATCTCGGACAAATTCAGGCATCCTACGGTTAATTTCTCCTGCTAGAGCAATAAATCGGGTTTCAAAATTAAATTCTTTTGCCTTCCATTCTAGGTAATGGGGATCAATGGGAATACAATGCCCCCCGACTCCAGGCCCTGGGTAAAAGGGCATAATGCCAAACGGTTTCGTATTGGCAGCATCTAAGACTTCCCAAACATCTAAATCAACGCGATCGCAGAGTAAAGCTAACTCATTGACTAGGGCAATATTAACCGCGCGAAAGGTATTTTCAAAGACTTTGACTAACTCCGCCGCTTTAGCACTACTGACGGGAACCACTTGTTCAATGGTCTGCTGATAAAATAGGGTAGCAACAGATAAAGAATTCTTATCGGAAGCCCCAACCACTTTATTGGTATTTTTGGTTGTATAGCGTTGATTTCCAGGATCTACTCGTTCTGGAGAATGGGCCAAGAAAAAGGTTTCTCCTTGTTTTAAGCCACTCCCCTTTTCTAATATCGGCTTCATAATCTCATCGGTTGTTCCTGGATAAGTGGTTGATTCTAAAGTTACTAATTGCCCAGAACGTAAATAAGTTGCAATATTTTTCGTTACCCCCTCAATATATTCCAAATTTGGGGTAAGATTGTCGCTGAGGGGAGTGGGGACACAAACGACAATGACATCCATTTCTGGAACTTTTTCAAAATCAACCATTGCTGTTAGTTTCCCAGATTGAACAACTGCAGCGAGATCAAGTGGCTTGACATCAGCAATATAACTTTCTCCTTTATTAACGGCTTCGACTCGCTTCAGATTAAGTTCAATCCCCATGACGGAAAATCCAACTTTTGCCTTTTCAACTGCAAACGGCAATCCCACATACCCTAAGCCAACAACACCGACCACTGCAGTGCGTTGCTCGATTTTTTCTTTAAGATGACTGAAATCCTCTGATTGACACATTCTTGAATTTAATAGCAATTTTCTCGTTATCAATTAGTAATCATAAAATTTTACCTCAGGATAGCAAACTTTGTTATTATAAAAGCTCGGGCTATCTTCACTGCCTTTTGCTAATATGAAAAAAGTTATCCTGATTACAGGACATTATTGGCTTTCTAAGCGAAAAGCTGGGTTTCACTGGCTAGCAAATGCGTTTTGGGAATTGGGCTGGGAAGTAACCTTTTTAACGGTTGCAATTAGTTATCTTTCTTTGCTAAAAAAAGATTATCGTTTCCAATATCCAATTTTCAAAGAAGCGAATCAATTAATTGAAATTAAACCAAATTTTTATAGTTATGTTTATTTTACCCCTTGGCATCCTGCTAATTTGCGCTTAGATGTATTAAATCATTTAAGTGAAGAGTTATTCACACATTATTCTCATTTTATCAACTCAGTGTTAGATCATAAAATTCGAGAATCAGATTTATTTATTTTTGAAAGTACCCCTGGGATTATCTTATTTGATTATTTTTTGTCTCTTAACCAAAAAGCAAGATTGATTTATCGTGTCTCTGATGATTTAGCCTTCCTGAAAAATCATCCGCTTGTCTTAAAAAAAGAAGCCGAATGTGCTTCTCAGTTTGATTTAGTGAGTGTTCCCAGCGAATTTCTTTATCAGAAATTTAAAGACTGTTCTAATTGTTGTTTACATTATCATGGAATTCCAAAAAGCTTATTTCAAGTCCCTTACCAGTCTCCTTATCAAAACCCTGATCAAATCAACGCCATTTTCGTTGGTAATTCTTATCTTGATTATGATTTTTTAAGCTGGGCAAGTCAACTCTTTCCAAATTGGTATTTTCATATTATTGGTAACTTCCAAAATTTAAGCGATTATAATTATGATAATGTTATTACCTATGGAGAAATGCCTTTCTCCGAAACAATTCCCTATTTAGTTCACGCTGACTTAGGCTTGCAAACCTTATTTAAAGGTTATTCTCCTGGAATAGAATCGTTTACTGACAGTTTAAAGGTTATTCAATACACTTATTGTCAGTTACCAATTGTCGCCCCTAGTTATCTTCCCTCCTCCCGAGAACATTTCTTTTATTATCATCCTCGGGATCCCACAACAATCAAAAATGCCCTGCTTAAAGCCTCCTGTTATCCCAGAGATAAAATTAATACCCAAGGGATTTATAGCTGGGAAGAACTTGCTTTAAAATTGTTAGAGAGAATTTAATTATTTATTGTGACTCAATCACTCGTTATTAATTTAAGTTTTTGGTCGGATCAACCCACTGGAATTACCGTTTATGCTCAAAATTTGTTACCTTCTCTTAAGGTGCTTGATCCCACTTTAGTCACTCCTAAACCCCTAGCTGAGTATAATTGTGTGCCACTTCCGAATAATAAAACAGTCGCCCAAGGTTTAAAGGGTCATTTAGATCGCTTAATTTGGACACAATTACAATTACCGAAAATTAGCCAAGGTAATCATCATTTAATTTTTTCCCCCATTCCAGAAGCGCCCTTATTTTCCCCTTGTCGCTATGTAGTAACAGTCCATGATTTGATCCCGCTTCGGTATCCCAAACCCGTTTCTCCTCTTACCGCTTATTTTAAGTTTTATATTCCTCAAGTTTTAAAGCAAGCCGAACATATTATCTGTAATTCGCAAGCGACTGCTGATGATATCATTAATTTTTGGGGGATTTCGGCAAGTAAGATTACGCCCATTTTATTAGCCTATGATCAAAATCACTTTTATCCCGCTCCCACTGCTAATGATCACCATTATTTCCTGTATTTAGGACGAGCGGATCGGCACAAAAATTTACCGAGACTAATTACAGCTTTTTCTCAATTTTCTCGCAATCATCCAGAGTATCAGCTTTGGTTTGCAGGCCCCACCGATAAACGTTATACGCCTCAGTTAAAGCAGCAAATTGAAGACTTAGGGTTGCGCGATCGCGCTCATTTTCTCAATTATATTCCCTACTCCCAATTACCTGAAGTCATTAGCAATGCAACAGCTTTAGTATTTCCCACGCTTTGGGAAGGGTTTGGTTTACCCGTTTTAGAAGCCATGGGCTGCGGAACACCAGTGATTACCTCGAATTGTTCTTCCCTCCCAGAAGTCGCTGGAGATGCGGCGATTTTAATTGATCCAACTCAGACTCAGGAAATAACAGAGGCGATGAACCAAATTGCTAACAATGCTGATCTGCGATCGCGCTTACGAGAAAAAGGATTACAACGGGCAGCGCAATTTAGTTGGGAAAAAACAGGACAAGCAACCCTAGAAGTTCTCAAACAATTTTTGTAGAAATTAGCGTTGAAATTTATTTTTAATTCGCTCTTTTAATAGGCTTACTTCTGGTAACTTTAACCAATTCGCAATTAAGAAAAAGATTAATACAGCAATCAGAGAAGGAAAGATCAATTGTCCCGTTTCTAAAATCAAATTACTATTTCCTAACCATTCTTCCCATAAGAAACTACTTCCCCAACTAGCAACCCCTGCTAAAAGCGCACCGATAACTAAAATTAAAAATATCTTGCCCCATTTTAAAAACGGAAGTCCATTTAAGCGTCGATTAAGAACCCATAACATCACTCCCATGGAGGTAATATTAACGCCAATTGTGGCAAAAACTAAGCCTGGGGTTTGAAAGAAATTGACCAGAAAAAAGTCTAAA
>JBKHER010000175.1:0-5870 GCA_046540715.1 Halothece sp. | reverse complement strand
AAACTGGCGTAATTGAGTTGTTAGAAGCGGATTCTCAGTAATCAGTGACCAGTGATCAGTGAACAAATAACGAATAACGAATAACAAATAACGAATAACAAATAACAAATAACTCTCTATATGATTTTGCCAAAAGTAGAGATCACGTGAGGGCTTAAACTGGTAAAAGAAGTGTTCATTAAGGAATCAAGGATGAAATTTAGCAGACGCTCTTTTCTCAGTGCAGGTTCATTAATCGCAACGCTGGCAGCAACAGGTTTAAGCACTCAAAAATTTAGTTTAGCTCAAGGAGAAGAAATTAATCTCTATTCCTCTCGCCACTATGATACGGATGAAATGCTCTATGAGAATTTTACCGAGCAAACAGGGATTCGGGTGAATCGCTTAAAGGGAAATGCTGATGAACTGATTACTCGCATTCAAAACGAGGGGCGCAATAGTCCGGCAGATATCTTACTCACGGTCGATGCAGCACGGTTATGGCGAGCGGAAGAAGCGGGAATTTTTTCGCCAGTGTCTTCTGAGGTTTTAGAAGAGAATATTCCTGATAATCTTCGTCATCCTGAGGGGCTATGGTTTAGCTTAACCAAACGTGCAAGAGTAATTATGTATAATAATCAGCAAGTTGATCCCTCGGAGTTATCCACTTATGAGGATTTAGCAACGGAAAAGTGGCGCGATCGCGCTGTGGTTCGCTCTTCTAATAATGTTTATAACCAGTCTTTAGTGGCTTCTCTCATTGCCAATATGGGAGAAGAGGCAGCAGAAAAATGGTGTCGAGGGATTGTCAAAAATATGGTCAGACCGCCCCAAGGTGGCGATATGGATCAAATTAAAGCCGTTGCCGCCGGACTGGCGGATGTTACCCTTGCTAATACGTATTATTTAGCCCGCTTTGCCCCGGGTCATGCAGCAAGTAACCCCAATATTTTTAATCGCATTGGCGTATTTTTTCCCAATCAAAACGGACGAGGAGCGCACGTTAATGTCAGTGGCGGTGGCGTGGTAAAAACTGCCCCCAATCGAGAAGCAGCAATTCGCTTTCTAGAATACTTAGTCAGTCCCCCGGCCCAAGCCATTTTCGCCCAAGGAAACAGTGAATATCCCGTTGTTCCCAATGTTCCTTTAGACCCCGTGATTGCGCGATTTGGCGACTTTAAGGAAGATCAAGTTAATGTTTCCCAATTAGGGAATAACAACCCCTTAGCGGTCAAAATTATGGATCGCGCAGGCTGGCGATAAATATTCGTTATTTATTATTTGTTATTTGTTATTCGTTCACTGGTCACTGGTCACTGGTCACTGGTCACTGCTCACTGGTCACTGTTAATTGCGAGATAACCATTTTTGACCATTGAGACGTTGTACCGTGTACATCACCAATAACTCTAGATTGACTTTGCGCTCATCAATCATAAAAGACTCAATGGTACTCGGGGGAGCCTCGCTAGCACTATAGCAAAAGGCTTTTTCTCCCTTAATATCATCTTCTAAAAAGAAAACATTAAAGCGACGTTTTCCCCGATCCCATTCGCCTACCACTTGGGAACATTCTTCCACATCAGGGAGAGGGAACTTATCTTGTTTAAACGTTAATTCTAAGTCGTTAATGCCCTCTTGATTGAGAGCTTCCTCTAAAGCAGGTAGATAGTGCTGTTGGATAAATTCAGGAAACGGTTTATCTTCAATTGGCGGTTCTTCTTCTTTTTTGGAACTAGAATCCTTCTGGCTAGTGCTTGACTTAGCGGCAGAGGCTTGTTTAGACTTTTCTTCTTCTGACATAAACTTTCCCGTTATTTAGTGAATGCTATTTTAACAACTTCAATTATAAGGAAGAATAGACGTTCCCAAGAACGCCTTTTGCTCATCTCTTGATTATTTCGGGCTTTAACCACCAGCAACGGCAGGAACGATACTCACCTCATCCCCATCTTGCAGGGTGGTTTTTTCGTTCTCTAGAAAGCGAATGTCCTCACTATTAACGTAGAAATTTAAGAAACGACGGAGTTGCCCCTCCTCATCTCTTAAACGCCCCTTAAAGCCAGGATATTCTTGTTCAAGAGTTTCTACTAATTCCTTAACATTACTGCCACTGCATTCTAAAACAGCTTGATTGTCTGTATATTTTTGTAAGACGGTGGGAACTAAAACCTTTACGCTCATGTTTCTCTCGTTAATTCGATACTTGTCATTTGTTTTGGGAAAACCCAAGCTATCTTCTACTCAGAAGAGGGTTAACTCATACAAACTACCTTAGACAAGACATTATACTAACACTTGTTGCCATTCTAGGCGATCAAGAGTACGAGATCGTTGCCATGCTCGTTCAAAACTGTCTAAATTGGGGTCAATGGCGAGAGGTTCACCAATATAGCCCTGTATCGCTTCTTGGGTTTTCAAGCCGTTACCGGTAATGTAAGCGACGGTGCTTTCGTCGGGGTCAATTTTGCCCGCTTCTACCAGTTTTTTCAGAACAGCAATGGTGGTTCCCCCTGCGGTTTCGGTAAAGATGCCTTCGGTTTCAGCGAGGAGTTGAATGCCTTCGATAATTTCGGCATCGGTGACATCTTCAATATTGCCTTGGGTTTTACGAGCAATATCAAGGGCATAAACGCCGTCGGCTGGGTTTCCAATGGCGATGGATTTAGCAATGGTATTGGGTTTAACCGGTTTAATAAAGTCGCGCCCTTCTTTAAATGCCTGGGAAATGGGAGAACACCCTTCAGCTTGTGCGCCACTGAAACGAACGTCCTTATCTTCCACTAAGCCAGTTTTTACGAATTCTTGGAATCCTTTATGGATTTTGGTGTAAAGTGAACCCGAAGCGAGAGGGGCAACGACATGATCAGGGAGTTTCCAGCCTAATTGTTCAGCTACTTCATAGCCAAGGGTTTTCGAGCCTTCAGAATAATAGGGACGGAGATTGATATTGACAAAGCCCCAGCCATGATTGTTGGCGACTTCACTACAGAGGCGGTTCACTTGGTCATAGTTGCCTTTTACTGCCATGACAGTGGGGCTATAAATTAACGTTCCTAAGACTTTTCCAATTTCTAAGTCGGCGGGAATAAAGACACAACATTCTAAACCGGCATGAGCGGCGATCGCTGCCGTAGAGTTTGCAAGGTTCCCCGTACTCGCGCAAGAAACGGTAGAAAATCCAAACTCTCTTGCTTTGGTGAGGGCGACAGAAACAACGCGATCTTTAAAACTCAGGGTGGGCATATTCACTGCGTCATTTTTAAGGTAAAGCTCTTTTAAGCCTAAACGACGGGCGAGACGATTGGATTTAATCAGAGGGGTCATTCCCGTACCAACATCAATGACTTCTCCTGTCACGGGTAAAAAGGGCTTATAGCGCCAGATGGACTTGGGACCGGCGGCAATGCTTTCACGGCTGACTTGTTCACGAATTGCGTCATAGTCATAAGCGACTTCTAACGGGGCAAAGGTTTCTTCACAGACATGGAGCGGCAGTAAGTCATATTCAGTGCCTCCTTCCTTTGACACTAATTTGGTATATGTGGGCTTCGCATTAGTGGTTTCAGTTGCAACAACCATGAGTTGATCTCCTTTGATATCTCAATTCGCTTGATACTAACACAGCGCGATCGAAGCGTCAATTAAACCCGAGTATTTTAGTCGGGATTAAAATAATGATTCGTTATTTCTAAGAATGGACGCTACACACGGAGTCCTAAGGAGGGTATTCTTGCTAAACTTCCTGATAGTCGTCGCTTGATTTGAGTTTAACCTTGAAACAACGTTCCTCCTACTGGCAACTATTCCCCTATCTTCGTCCAGAAATCATGACGATTAGTCAAGCCCTCGCCTGTACGATCGTTTTTGTTAGCATTTGGCCGTTGCTAGCTTATTTAGCAGGATTAATCTCCACTGCTGTCGGAGAAGGGGATGTGACTCGTAGCGCCCAACTTGCTGGTATTACGGCTCTAATTTTCCTGATTCAAAAGATAGCACAGTATGGACAAGACTTAATGATGGCAAAAGCTGCCTTGAATATTGCCTATCAGGTGAGAACAACTGTCTATCGCCATCTACAAACTCTCAGCATTGATTATTTTGAAGCGAATCGTACGGGAGACTTATCTTATCGTCTCACTGAAGATATCGATCGCGTTGGGGAAGTGGTGAACAAGGTTTTCCAGCAATTTGTTCCTAGTGTTTTACAGTTAATTGCCATTTTCATCTATGTCATTGATCTCAATTGGCAATTAACCCTTGCCCTAATTGTAATTGCTCCTTTGATGGCAATGATTATTAGTTGGTTTGGACAAAAAGTGCAAACTCTCTCCCGCCGTAGCCAAAACTATATCGCTGATCTTTCTTCAACGTTAACGGAAGTGTTTAGTGGAATCCGTTTGGTTAAAGCCTTTGCTGCTGAAAATTATACCCTGAATAAATTTTGCGAGGAAGCGGAACAAAATCGGAAAGCGAGATATGCTGCCGAACGGTTGAAAGCGATTCAGTTTCCCATTGTGGGGTTTTTAGAGGCTTTAGCGGTTTTATTGCTATTTTTACTGGGAGGATGGCAAATTGCTGCGGGAAATCTTACGACCAGTGAGTTTATCAGTTATGGGGCTGGTGTTTTGATGCTGATTGATCCCATTTCCATTACCACAAGTAATTACAATGAGTTTAAGCAGGGAGAAGCCTCGGTGGCGAGGGTATTTGAATTAATGCAGATTCAGCCACGGGAGACAGAGACAGATGGCGCGATCGCGCTTCCAACGGTACAAGGAAAAGTCCAATATGATCAGGTTTCTTTTGCTTATCCTGAAACGGAACAATGGGTGTTAAAAGACCTTAATTTCACTGTTGAACCTGGAGAAATGTTAGCATTAGTGGGAACCTCTGGGGCGGGAAAAACCAGTTTAGTCAATTTACTCCCTCGTTTCTATGATCCCCAACAGGGAAATATCTTTCTTGATGGCGTAAATATTCGAGAAGTCACCCTCTACAGTTTACGCCGCCAGATTGGGATTGTTCCCCAAGAAACCATTTTATTTTCTGGAACCATTGCTGATAATATTGCCTTTGGACAACCCGAGAAAAGTTTAGAAGCCATCCAAGAGGCGGCGAAAATTGCCAATATCCATCAGTTTATTTCTCAATTATCCCAGGGATATTATACCTATGTGGGAGAACGTGGGGTTAATCTTTCTGGGGGACAACGACAACGGATCGCGATCGCGCGAGCAGTGTTACTCGATCCGAAAATTCTCATCTTAGATGAAGCGACTTCCGCCCTTGACTCGGAATCAGAAGCCCTAGTTCAAGAAGCCTTAGATCGTCTCCTTAAAGATCGGACTGTTTTTATTATTGCTCATCGTCTCGCCACAGTCCGTGGGGCAGATCGGATTTTTGTTTTAGAAGCGGGACAAGTGATTGAAGTGGGAACTCATCAACAACTTCTGGCAACCGCCTCTCGTTACGCTCAATTTTACGCCCAACAATTCAAATAATATAGCAATCCTAAATAAGTCTCTCGTTGTCAGTTACGGGAGACAAACGAGCCATTTTAGACAGGTTGCATGAGATGATTAAGATCAATATTAACGATGACAGAAATTTCTAAACCTAGACGCAACCGTAAAGCAACCCAATCGCTGAGGGCTTCTCTAAGTTCTCGGCGACATCCTTCAAGGGTAGGATGATTTGCCCAGACCCCTTCTAGAGGTGGAATTTCGCCCCAGTACGTTCGATTGTCTTCGATAATTTCATAAGTGGCAAGTTCCATTGCTTAATCGATATAGTTGGCTAGCATTGCTTGATTTTTGAAAACACTTCTTCTCCATTTTTACCAAAAACGCGATCGCGCTTTCCTTTCAGTTGATTCCAACTCGCGATCG
>JBKHER010000174.1:0-5893 GCA_046540715.1 Halothece sp. | reverse complement strand
TTAGTTACAAACCCAATTGACTAACGTTCGCACAGGGAAACCCGTTGCCCCAGCATTATTGATGCCACTTTCTTTATCAATCATAGCCGGTCCGGCGATATCAAGATGCGCCCAAGGGGTTTCATTCACAAACTGCTTTAAGAATAGAGCCGCAGTAATTGATCCTGCTTGACGCGGTCCCACATTTTTCATGTCAGCAATCTGTGACTTTAAGCCCTCAAAGTATTTTTCCTCTAAAGGCATTTGCCAAACTTTTTCCCCTGCAACATCTGCGGCATTTTTCAGTTGATCCGCAAGGAGATCATCACTACTCCACAAGCCACCAATATCATCTCCTAGTGCAATCACACAAGCCCCTGTGAGAGTGGCAAGGTCAACAATGGCATCCACCCCTAATTTTTCCGTAAAGACGAGGGCATCGGCAAGGGTTAATCGTCCTTCGGCATCAGTATTATTGACCTCGATGGTTTTACCATTAGAGGCGGTGAGAATATCTCCAGGGTGCATGGCGTGACCACTGATCATATTTTCCGTAGTGGCACTAATAAAATGCACTTCCACATCGGGTTTGAGTTCCCCAATGGCTTTCGCTGCGCCAAAGGTAGCCCCAGCGCCACCCATATCCATTTTCATGGTTTCGATGCCACTGCCACCGGTTTTAAGATTTAAGCCTCCTGAGTCGAAGGTAACTCCTTTCCCCACAATAGCCAGTTTTCGTCGCGGTGTATTTTGAGGTTTATAGGTAAGATGGATAAATTTTGGGGGAACATCCGAGGCTTGAGCAACCCCTAGGTATGCCCCCATGCCTAGTTTTTCGCAGTCTTCTTTTTCCAGGATTTCAATCTCAAACCCGTATTCGGAGGCAAGTTCTTGGGCTAAATTAGCAAGGGTAACAGAATTAACATTATTGGCAGGGGCATCTACCAATTGTTTAGCAAGAATCACGCCGTCACAGATTTTTTCTGCTTTCGTAATCGCTTCTTGTTGGTCTCCTAATTCTAATAATTCAACGCTTTCTAGTTTTAGAGGCGTGTCTTCGGCTTCTGACTTAAAGCGGCGATCTTCATAAAGGGCGATGGTAATCCCTTCCGTAATCGCTTGGGCGGTAAGAGCAGGGTTATTATTAACAATGGGGAGGCTAATTGCCAAGTTTTGACTGCGTTGAGATTTAGCTAACCGCGCGATCGCGCCACCGGCCACTCGGACACTATCCAGCTTAAACTCATCAGCTTTCCCCAAACCAACTAACATAATCTTCCGTACTGGGGAATCGCCGCCCACACGGGTAATCACATTATTGCCAAATTTGCCATCAAAATCGGTTTCGGCAATTAATTCTTTAATGGTTCCGGCTAATTTTCCATCCAATTCGGCTAACTCACCCGTGACGGTGACACCCCCGACAAATAAGCCGACAGCGAGGGTATCTCCACTCCAAGTTAAGGTTGTTTGATCCGTTGCTTGTACTTTCATTCGTTCTATTTTTTCGACAATCTCTCTTCCTCATTCTAAGCAATAATCATTAATTTTTGTCACTAATTCTTGATCAAGAGCCGTGGCTTTTTCCAACTCTTCTCGGGCTGGTTTTAATTTCTCGATATCTTTATTCTTATAGGCTTTAACAAAAGAGCGAGTTGCCTCTGCTGTCTCTTCATACATTTGGATAAATTGATTTTGATAAGTTTGTAATTGGGGATCACTAATGTTTAAATCTTCCATTTCTTTAGCTGCTAATTCCATAGTATCTGAGGCTAATAAAGCCGCTTCGGGATCAGTGCTTTCTTTCCCCGTAGTGACACTTTTTGCTTCTTCAACTGTTTCATTGGCAAGGGTAATAATTTGGGCACATTCTTGGCTTTTTGCTTCCGTGCAACTACTGATCACCATCACAATTGCCACTAAAAATAAATTTCGGAGTAAGTTACTCATCCTCAGCGATTTTAGGTCATTTTTAAAATTCTTATCCTATCAATCAACTTAACTCAATTGTTAAGGGAAATGCAGTGTCCTAGCCTAGAGAAGCCAATGTGAATTATCCTAAGAAAAGTAGTCTTAACTTCATCCTAATAAGAATTGATAATGACGGTTGTTGCTCCCCATCAAAAAGCGAAAGGACTCAAGCCAGGTAAACCGCGTCCTGCAAAAGCGCTGTGCAGCGAATGTGGACTCTGCGATACCTATTATATTCACTATGTTAAAGAGGCCTGTGCCTTTCTCAATGAACAAATTGCTGAGTTAGAAGCCCAAGCCCATGGGCGTAGTCGTGATTTAGAAAAAGAAGATGATCTCTATTTTGGAGTCCATCAAGAGATGATCGCCGCTCGGAAAAAAGAGCCCATTGATGGCGCACAGTGGACAGGAATTGTTAGCGCGATCGCGTGTGAAATGCTTAATCAAGGCAAAGTGGAAGGGGTGGTCTGTGTCCAAAATCGCCCTGATGATCGCTTTCAGCCTATGCCCATTATTGCACGCACCCCCGAAGAAGTGTTAGCAGCGCGAGTGAATAAACCCACCCTTTCCCCAAATTTATCCATTCTGGAAGAAGTAGAAGCATCAGGCTTCAAACGACTTTTAGCCATTGGTGTCGGCTGTCAAATTCAAGCCCTCCGCGCGGTTCAAGATAAAATTGGCTTAGAAAAACTTTATGTCTTAGGAACCCCCTGTGTGGATAATGTCACTCGCGAGGGGCTACAGAAATTCCTCGAAACTACCAGTAAATCTCCCGAAACCGTCGTTCACTACGAATTTATGCAAGACTTTCGGGTTCACTTCAAACACGAAGACGGTAGCATTGAGAAAGTTCCCTTTTTCGGACTCAACACCAAGGAATTAAAAGACGTTTTTGCTCCTTCCTGCATGAGTTGCTTTGACTATGTTAACTCCCTTGCCGATTTAGTGGTGGGCTACATGGGCGCACCCTTTAAGTATCAATGGCTGGTCGTCCGTAACGATACAGGAAAAGAAATGTTAGATCTGGTGCGAGATCAACTGGAAACTGCACCGGTTAGTTCGCAAGGGAATCGCAAAAACGCAGTGCAACAAAGTATTCCCGCTTATGATCAAGGCGTAACGCTTCCCATGTGGGCAGCGAAATTAATGGGAGTGGTGATTGAAAAAATTGGGCCCAAAGGCTTAGAATATGCTCGTTTCTCCATTGACTCTCACTTTACCCGCAATTACCTCTATGTAAAACGGAATTATCCCGAGAAATTAGAGGATCACGTTCCCGAATTTGCGAAAAAGATTGTGGAACAATACGAACTGCCTGAAGATTGAAAAGATACACTAGAAACTAGCACCGATATTAGGAGAAGTGTCCATGAATGTTTTTGGCATCGGCTTACCAGAAATGGCTTTAATTTTCGTCATCGCCCTATTGATTTTTGGCCCCAAAAAGCTACCAGAAATTGGCAGCAGTCTGGGAAAAGCTATTCGTGGTTTTCAAGATGCATCCCGAGAATTTGAAAATGAATTTAAGCGGGAAACCAGTAAAGCCCAAAAGAGTGACTCGGTCAAAATGAATGCTCAACTTGAACCCAGTTCCTCGGAAGCCGAAACAGTTTCCCATGCCGAGAAAACTTCCGAAAAGGCTTCAAAACAATCTCAAGTCAACAGCTAACCTACCTGACAAAAGGAGAGAAGAATGAGTGAGCAAAATCCCTATCAACAACTCGGTGTAACCGAAGATGCTTCTTTTGAAGAGATACAGGAAGCGAAAGTACGCCTAATGAAAGAATATGAAAATGATCAACCTAGTAAAGATGCTGTAGAAGCCGCTTATGATGCTGTCATCATGGAACGGTTACGTTTGCGTCAAGAAGGGAAAATTAAAGTTCCCGAGCGCATTCGGTTTCCAGAACGCGCTAAACCCCCGAAACCCAGTCCGCAACAAGTTAATCAGTCAAATTCTCCTGCTTGGCTACAAAGGTTGCTGGATACTCCTTCCCGTAATGATTTATTAATTTCTTCGGGTATTTATTTGTTATTGGTGGTAATTACCTTAACCTCCAATGGGACTGCTTCTTTGATGCTGTCACTTGGATTTGCAGGGAGTGTTTATTTATTAAACCGTAAGGAAAGCCGTTTAGGTCGCTCTTTGCTCATTAGTTTAGCCAGTTTATTAATTGGGGTGGCGATTGGTGCTGGTTTAGCCCCGATTGTGGCGACAGGAATGCCCGAAGAACAATTTGCTAGTTTAACCGTATTATTCCTGTTTTGGTTAAGCAGTAGTTTCTTACGTTAAAGGGAAATCCTGATAAAATTCTGAACAGTTGTGATTAAGGAAAAGAATATTAATGAGTGAGGAATCGGTAATTCCGGTGGTGGTGAATGGCGCTGCTGGCAAAATGGGACGAGAAGTGGTGAAAGCAGTTTCCCAAGCCGAAGGAATGATGCTGGTAGGTGCAGTGGATCAAAATCCAGCTTATGTGGGGCAAGATGTGGGAGAAGTGGCAGGTTGTGGCCCCTTGGAAGTTCCGTTACTGAACGAATTACAGGGAACGTTGGTCATGGCAACTCAGTATCCCACACAAGGAGTGATGGTTGATTTTACGCACCCTGATAGTGTTTATGAAAATACTCGCACCGCGATCGCGTATGGGGTTCGTCCTGTGATTGGGACAACGGGCTTAAGTGAGAAGCAACTTTCCGACTTAAAAGATTTTGCAGAAAAGGCAACCACGGGGGCGTTAGTCGTTCCCAACTTTTCCATAGGCATGGTTTTACTGCAACAGGCGGCAATTCAAGCCTCAAAATACTTTGATCATGTGGAAATCATTGAACTCCACCATAATCAAAAAGCTGATGCGCCCAGTGGAACCGCCATTAAAACCGCGCAAATGCTCAGTGGGAAAGGAGAAAGTTATAATCCTTCCCAAGTGGAAGAACAGGAAACGTTAGCCGGGGCAAGAGGGGCGTTAGCCAATGATAATATTCATATTCATAGTGTACGCCTCCCTGGATTAATTGCCCATCAAGAGGTCATTTTTGGCGCAAGTGGACAAATTTATACCCTACGCCATGATACCAGCGATCGCGCTGCCTATATGCCTGGGGTCATTCTTGCCATTCGCAAAGTGACAGAACTGAAATCGTTAGTTTATGGTTTAGAAAACATTTTATAGTCTATTTGTTGATCAAAGTTACTTCCTCATGTGGGAAAATTCTTTATCCTTAAGGACAAGTAAAAGTTCGTCTCAGTTAAAAACTGCTCAGAGGAAATCATGACACTCTCTTACCCCTCAAAAAGAACCCTCGAATCTGATGCAGATCAGGTTTTAGATCCATTATTTACAGAGCTAGAAGACACTTTAGAAGTTGAAAACGATGGGCAATCCTTAGTAAGAGGGGAACAGAGATTGGTTTCTTTACACCGCAACTCCCTTTCCTCAAAAGGAAGGGTGAGTCATAGCTGGGATGATTCCCCTGTTTCAGAAAATCCGAATTTTTTTGATAGTGATTTCCCACCATTTAACGAGGATAACGTTACAGAAGAACCCTTTTCCTCACCTCCTCTTTGGCTCAAACACTTAGATAAAATTATTTTCACCTCTTCTTGTTCTCTTCTGGTATGGGTGTTGTTTCTTTTACAAAAAGAGGAACAATTTTTGAGACTCAATTTAAACCAATTGCGGCCCTCAATCACCCTTTCGGAAACAGACACTCCGGAATCGCTTGATAATAGTGTTGAGTTTATTAACTATATGGAACGGGCTTTAGCGCAAATTGATCGTGAACAAGCTCTAAAAGCAAAAGCCCAAGATTTAACGCCTGCTGTTACCCCTTCTGTGGAAATTCCCCCAGTCTCAACTAAACCTTCCCCCGAACCGAAATCTGAGGAACAAACCCCCTCTTCTCCCCCTCCTGAACCGAAATCTGAGGAACAAACCCCCTC
>JBKHER010000173.1:0-5925 GCA_046540715.1 Halothece sp. | reverse complement strand
AAATCCCCCCTATCCCCACTTAGTAAGGGGGGAATTAAAGGAAAAAGGCAAAAGTTAGCGAGAAATCACTGACCTTTGCCTTTTTAGATTTAAGCAAGTCTATTAACGACAAAAACTAACTTATTCTTCAGAAGATTGTTCGTCGTCTTTCCCTTCTCCTAAAACAAAACGAGAGAAGCGTCTAACTTGAATATTCTCCCCAAGGGTGGCAATTCCTTGCTTAATATATTCTTCGACCGTGATACTTTGATCTTTGACAAAGGGCTGATCTAAGAGGGAAAATTCTTTCAAACGCTTATCAATGCGTCCTGAGACAATTTTTTCTTTAATCTCGTCAGGTTTCCCTTGTAAGTCTTCGCGCCCTTTTTCAATTTCTTTTTCTTTTTCTACAATCTCTTGAGGAATATCATCAGTCGAAACATATTCCACATTTCCATAGGCTGCAATTTGCATGGCGATATCCCGCACAAGGGTTTGGAATTCCTCACGACGGGCGACAAAATCAGTTTCACAGTTCACTTCCACTAATACCCCAATGCGTCCACCAGTATGGATATAACTGTCAATGAGTCCTTCTGTGGCAACCCGTCCTTGCTTTTTCTCAGCAGAGGTGATGCCTTTTTGTCGCAGCCACTCCATTGCTTTGGTAATGTCGCCATCGGTTTCGGCGAGGGCTTTTTTACAGTCCATCATTCCTGCGCTAGTTTTTTCCCGCAGTTCTTTAACCAGTTTTGCTGATATTTCCGCCATGTCAATTTTCCTTTTTTACAAGACAAATCAAATAATAAAGAGAGGAAACAAGTTTTAAACCCCTTTGAGAAGTTTAACACCGTTATTGGATGGAAATGGCTTACTTGGGTTCGCTTTCGGTATTCCCGGCTGCGACCATTTCCGATTCATCGCCAGCGGTCATTTCTTCTTCCTCGTCTTCATACTCATCACTCTCAATGCCTTCTTCTAATTCCTCATAGTCGGCTTCGGTTTCCATGTCGAGTTCGCCATGACGACCTTCATAAATGGCATTAGCAAGTTTCCCCATAATTAATTTCACCGAACGAATGGCATCATCATTGGCAGGAATGGGAATATCAACTAAGCCGGGGTCGCAGTTGGTGTCCAACATGGAAATGATGGGAATACCTAGTTTTTGACATTCCATGATGGCGTTATGTTCACGGCGTTGGTCAACAATGACCACGATATCGGGGAGGCGACGCATTAGTTTAATGCCACCGAGATATTTTTGCAGTTTTTCTAGTTCCCGTCCTAAGACGGCGGCTTCTTTTTTGGGACGGCGGGCCATAGCACCGCTTTCTTTGAGACGTTCTAATTCTTTGAGACGTTCCACTCGGGTTTTAATGGTTTCCCAGTTGGTTAGCATTCCCCCTAACCAACGTTGGTTCACATAAAATGCCCCGCATCGTTGGGCTTCTTGGGCGATAATGCCCGCAGCTTGACGTTTCGTTCCTACAAATAAGACTTTCCGTCCGTTTGCGGCTGCGTCTTGAAGATAGCTATAGGCTTCTTCCATTAACTGTGCGGTTTGCACTAAGTCAATGATATGAACGCCATTGCGTGCGGTATAAATGTAGGGACGCATGGCGGGATGCCAACGACGGGTTTGGTGTCCAAAGTGAACGCCAGACTCTAGTAATTCTCTGAGAGTAATAACTGCCATGATTGATTTTTCTCCTGTTTCGGGTTGAACCTCCATCTAGGGGGAATTTCCAGTTGGGAAACACCCGAAGCCCTAAATGTGCGAGTTTATTGATTATTTTTCAGCTTCCCTAGGATAGCATTTCTATGGTGCTATTGCTATTTTCCGATACAAAAGCGGCTGAAAATTCGATCAAGCATGGATTCGGTGACTTCTTCGCCAGTAATTTCTCCTAATGCTTGAATCGCGCTACGTAAGTCAATTGTCCAAAAGTCAAAGGGAAGTTGTTGGTCGATGGTTTCTAGAACGTGCTGGAGGGCGGTTTTGGCGCGAGTGAGGGCTGCTGCTTGCCGTTGGTTGATGGCAAAGTCACTGTTGGCGGCACTGAGGTTTCCCTGTTGAATAAGGCTGAGGATGGCGGTTTCGAGTTCTTCGATGCCTTGGGATTGGGTGACGGCGGTGTAAACTTTTTGTTTGATGCCTTCAGGGGATTTAATTTGACTGGGGGAGGCGAGATCGGTTTTATTAATGACAAGAATGAGAGGACGAGATTTTACTTGTTCATAAATTAAGTCGTCTTCTTCTGTCCAGCCTTGTTCTGCGTCGATGGTGTGGAGAATTAGATCGGCTTTTTCGGCGGCTTGGCGCGATCGCGCTACCCCAATTTTTTCTACCTGATCTTCCGTTTCTCGGATTCCTGCGGTGTCTAAGACTTCGACGGGGATGCCACCGACAACCAGTTGGGATTCGACCACATCACGGGTGGTTCCGGGAAGATCGGTAACAATGGCGCGATCGCTGCGACTCCAAGCATTTAATAAGCTAGACTTACCAACATTCGGTCGTCCGACAATGGCAACTTTGACCCCTGTTCGCAGTAATTCTCCTTGATCGGCGGTACTGAGAAAATACTCTACCTGTTCCAGAACGCTTTTCACCTGTTGCTGAATATCGGCTTCATCTAAGGGGGGTAACTCATCAGCAAAATCCACTCGGGCTTCCACTTCCGCTAAAATATCAAGGCAGGTACTCCGTAAGTCGCGGATGGGTTGGGCTAGCTTTCCTTGTAGCCCTGCAAGTGCCATTTCCCCAGCTTGGGGAGATTTTGCGCCGACTAACTCAGCGATACTTTCCGCTTGGGTGAGGTCAATGCGCCCATTGAGGAAAGCCCTTAAGGTAAATTCCCCTGCTTGGGCAAGTCTTGCCCCTTGTTCGAGGCACAATTGTAACACTTGCTGCACGGGAATCATCCCCCCATGACAATGAAACTCCACCACATCCTCACGGGTATAAGATCGGGGAGATTGCATAATCAGCAGTAAGGCTTCATCTACGACTTTTTGGGTGTCAGGATGGCGAACATACCCATAAAGAATGCGATGTGATTCCCAAGGTTGTTTTCCGGGGGGATGAAATAGGGTTTTAGCAATAGTGAGGGCTTCTTCCCCAGATAAACGAACAATCCCGACACTTCCTTGTTGCGGCACCACAGGGGTCGCGATCGCCGCGATCGTATCTCCTTGCATTCGTTTATCCTATTCTTCTAAGTATTTTTCTAAGGCTTCTGAGACTAACTTGCTCATACTTGTCCCTCGTTTCGTTGCAGTTGCCTTCAAGCGTTCATGTAAGTCCTCATAGATGCTAATCCGATGACGACGATCCTTCTTCCGCTGCTGTTGTGGCTTATAATTGGCACTATAGTCTTGAATTGCCTCAAAACCAACCCGATTACAAAATTCACCGAAACTTTCTTTCTTCTTGCCCTTTTGTTTATAGAAAGCAAAGATCGGTTCTATATAGGATTCTAACTCCTCTGTCGGCATCCGATCCAGATAAGGACGGGCTAATTCCGTCTGATTGGGCGTTCCACCCAGCCAAAGTTGGTAACTGTTGGGAGTATCCCCCACAAAGCCTAATTCTGCCATATAAGGACGCGCACAGCCATTGGGGCAACCGGTCATCCGAATAACAATTTCTTGGTTAGACAGTCCCAGTTTTTTCAAAACGCCTCGAATACGCTCTAAAATGCCGGGTAACGCCCGTTCTGACTCGGTAATGGCAAGTCCACAGGTGGGGAGTGCCGGGCAAGCCATAGAGTAGCGGAGAAGCTGATCCAGTTCTTTGGGATCAGTAATGACTCCCTGATCATTTAAGATGTTTTCAATATCGGCTTTATCGTCAGGATTGATTTCATAAAGGATAATGTTATGGTTAGCGGTTAACCGCATCGGAATTTGATATTGCTGAATAATCTTGCGAAGGGCAGTTTTTAAGCGGAAACTACCTTCATCTTTAACCCGACCATTTTCCACGGATAAACCAAAGAAAAGTTTACCATCTCCTTGTTCATGCCAGCCTAGGTAATCTTCATATTGAAAGTCCTGAAGCGGTTTTGATTCCGCAATAGATTTCCCAAAATATTCTTCTACTTTCTTGCGGAACTTCTCGACTCCCCAATCATGGAGGAGATATTTCATTCTCGCGGTACGACGTTGAACGCGATCGCCGTAATCTCTTTGGGTGGCAACAATGGCTTTTAGTAAGTCATAGACATCGGCTTTATCCACATAGCCAATGGGGTCAGCCATGCGGGCAAATGTCTCTTCTTTATTGTGAGTACGCCCCATACCACCGCCTGCGAGAACATTAAATCCTTGCAATTCTCCCTGTTTGTCGGTGATGACCACTAAACTTACATCATGGGTATAAACATCAATGGAATTATCCCCCGGAACGGTGACACAGCACTTAAACTTGCGGGGCATATAATGCTTGCCATAAATCGGTTCTTCCCCGTCTTGGAAATTGGTGTCATTGACATTTCTTTCTCGCGCTTCTTGCACTTCTGGGGGTTCTTCAGCACTCAAAAATTTCTCGCCATCGAGCCAAATTTCATAATAGGCTTCGGTTTGCGGACGCAGTAAGTCAGCAATATTATTCGCGTATTCCCAAGCGTATTGATATTCTACCTTGTCTTTAAATGGGGCTGGTGGGGCCATGACATTACGATTTAAATCGCCACAGGCCCCTAAGGTTGACCCCATATTGCGAACAATACGGCTAATGGTGTCTTTTAGGTTTTTTTTCAGTACGCCGTGAAGTTGGAAACCTTGACGAGTGGTGACGCGGAGAGTTTGATTCCCGTACTCTTGGGAAAGGTCATCGAGGGTTAAATAAAGTTCTGGTGGAATAAACCCCCCCGGACTGCGCGTCCGTAACATGAACTGATAATCTTTTTCTTGTCCTTTTTGGCGGTTATCACGGTTATCTTGTTGGTATGATCCGTGAAATTTCAAGATTTGGACTGCGTCTTGGCTGAAGTGTGTGCTGTCTTCTAGCAATTCACTGGCTAGGGGTTCCCGCAAAAAGTTGCTGTTTTCTTTGATTCCTTCTAATTTAGATGGTTTGCGCGTTTTAGGTGATTTGGATGCTACCATTACTGCTTCTTGCTTAATCGCTGCACATTTGGATCACCGCTAAGTCACTCGGAATTACGGTGATTATTTCCATCATATCGTGAGTGGATCATTTTTCAACTTTTTTTAAACGTAAACAAATAATAAGCTACGATTAAAAACAATTTGTGCGTGAGTTTCTTGTGATCCAACCCCAAAATGCAAATTATTACTATTGGCTTCCTCTCAGCAGGTTTAGCCGCTGATGCTTTTGCTATTTCCTTAACCAGTGGCTTGTTAATTAAACGAATTAAACTGAATAAGGCTCTAAAAATTGCTTTATTTTTTGGGATATTTCAAACAATGATGCCAATTTTAGGCTGGTTAACTGGTTTAGCGTTTCGAGACGTTATTAATGGCGTTAATCACTGGCTGGTCTTTATTTTATTAGTTGGGTTAGGATTGAAGATGATCTATGAATCTTTCACCCAAGAAAAACAAGCCTCTTTTAATCCTCTCGATAACTATACCTTAATGGGGCTTGCTATTGCGACAAGTATTGATGGGCTAGCAGCTGGAATTGGGCTTTCTGTTTTAGAAATACCTTTAATGGTTGTGGTAACTACTATTGGTTTAATTACATTTTTATTTTCCATCATAGGGGTTTTCATGGGACATTATTTTGGTCATATCTTTGAAAATAGGGTGGAATATGTGGGTGGTTTGGTTTTAATTGCTGTCGGAACCAAAACATTATTAGAAAATTTATAGTATTGGTTATTTGTTATTGGTTATTTGTTATTGGTTGTTATATAGCAGTTATAATTCATCTTTAATTTTTTACCTAGGATCCCCCCTTTAATTCCACCCTTA
>JBKHER010000172.1:0-5936 GCA_046540715.1 Halothece sp. | reverse complement strand
CCCAATCAGTAGCAACAAAACTTTTTACAATGGGAATTAACTGTCGTTATTGTAAGTTTCTAAAATTAAAGACTAATGCCTAACACTCCTCAATATCTTAGTGGGAATCAAATTCGCCAAACCTTTCTCGACTTTTACGCTAAACGCGGACACGAAGTCTTACCCAGTGCGTCTTTAGTACCAGAAGACCCCACCGTATTACTCACGATTGCGGGGATGCTTCCCTTTAAGCCGATTTTTCTGGGACAAAAAGAAGCCCCCTACAATCGCGCTACCACCTCTCAGAAATGTATTCGCACCAATGACATTGAAAATGTAGGACGCACCAAACGTCACCATACTTTCTTTGAGATGTTAGGGAATTTTAGTTTTGGTGACTACTTTAAAAAGGAGGCGATTAAATGGGCGTGGGAACTCTCCACAGAAGGATTTGGACTAGATCCCAACCGTCTCTATCCCAGTGTTTACAAAGAAGATGAAGAAGCCTTTGCCATTTGGCGTGATGAAATTGGCGTTCCTCCTCACCGCATTCAACGCATGGGAGAAGAAGATAATTTTTGGGCAGCAGGTCCCACGGGTCCTTGTGGTCCCTGTTCCGAGATTTACTATGATTTTTATCCTGAGTTAGGCGATCAAGACATTGATTTAGAGGATGACTCGCGCTTCATTGAGTTTTATAATCTCGTCTTCATGCAGTTTAATCGGGATCATGAAGGCAATTTAACTCCCCTGCAAAATCAAAATATTGACACGGGGTTAGGCTTGGAACGCATGGCCCAGATTCTCCAACAAGTGCCAAATAATTACGAGACAGATTTAATTTTCCCCATTATTAAAACCGCTGCTGAAATTGCCAATCTTGACTATAACCAAGCCGAGGAAAAGCAAAAGGTCTCCCTTAAGGTTATTGGGGATCATGTTCGTGCTGTGGTTCACATGATTGCTGATGGCATTACGGCTTCTAATTTAGGACGAGGTTATATTCTCCGCCGTCTCATTCGTCGCGTGGTACGTCATGGTCAGTTATTAGGGATTAATCAAGCGTTTACTCCAGAAGTTGCTGAAAGCGCGATCGCGCTAATGGAGGAACATTATTCTAATCTCCGCGAGGGAGAAGAGTTAATTAAACAAGAATTAAAACGGGAAGAGTCTCGCTTCTTAGAAACCCTAGAGAGAGGGGAAAAAATGTTAGGGGAAATTCTTGCCAAGGAAACTGAACAAATTTCAGGCAAAGATGCGTTTGTTCTCTACGATACTTATGGTTTCCCCTTAGAGTTAACCCAAGAAGTGGCGGAAGAAAAAGGCTTAAGCGTGGATCTCGATGGCTTTGAACAAGAAATGGAACAACAACGGCAGCGATCGCAAGCCGCCCATGAAACCATTGATTTAACGGTACAAGGCAGTTTAGATGAGTTAGCGCAAAAAGTCCATCCCACTGAGTTTGTTGGTTACAGTCATCCTCATACTGTGGCGAAAATCGAAGCCATTTTAGTGCAGGGGAAAACGGTAGAAGAAGCCGAAGCGGGGGATGAAGTACAGTTAATTCTCAATGAAACCCCGTTTTATGCCGAATCTGGGGGACAAATCGGCGATCGCGGTTATCTCTCTGGGGATAATCTTTTAGTGAGAATTGAAGATGTGCAAAAAGAGTCCAGTCTCTTTGTCCATTTTGGACGCATGGAACGGGGAATTTTACGAGTGGGAGACACCGTAACCGCTACTATCGATCGCGCTTGTCGTCGTCGCGCCCAAGCCCATCATACTGCCACACACTTATTACAAGCTGCCCTAAAGCAAATTATTGATCCCTCAGTCTCCCAAGCCGGTTCTTTAGTCGCTTTTGATCGCCTGCGGTTTGACTTTAACTGTCCCCGTCAAATCACCTCCGAGGAATTACAACAGGTAGAAGATACCATTAATACTTGGATCGCGGAAGCCCATGACACGCAATCGGATGTAATGCCCTTTGATGAAGCGAAGGCTAAAGGCGCGATCGCGATGTTTGGGGAAAAATATGACGATGTCGTCCGCGTGATTGATGTTCCGGGTGTTTCCATGGAGTTATGTGGCGGCACTCATGTAAATAACACCGCTGAAATTGGACTGTTTAAAATTATCTCCGAAACGGGGATTTCTTCGGGAGTGCGTCGCATTGAAGCGGTTGCAGGTCCAGCAGTTCTAGAGTATCTCAATGTTCGAGATAAAATCGTCCGCGATCTCAGTACACAGTTCAAGGTGCAACCAGAAGAAGTTCCCCAGCGTATTCAAACACTACAATCAGACCTAAAAAACACCCAAAAGCAACTCGAAGCGGTTAAACAGGAACTGGCGTTAGCCAAATCGGATCAACTGTTAACCCAAGCGAAAACCCTAGGAGAGTTCCAAGTTTTAGTTACTCAAGTGGAAGCAATGGATGCAAAAGCCCTACAAACCGCTGCCGAACGTTTACAGCAGAAATTAGGAGAAGCGGCAGTGGTTTTGGGATCAACTCCTGCAGACGGAAAAGTGAGTTTAGTGGCGGCTTTTAGTCCCGAAGTCATTGAAAAAGGATTAAAAGCAGGTAACTTTATCGGCGGAATTGCTAAAATTTGTGACGGTGGCGGCGGCGGTCGCCCGAATCTCGCTCAAGCTGGGGGCAAAGATGCTTCTAAGCTACCAGAAGCCTTACAAGCGGCACAAAGCCAATTACAAGAACAGTTAACCAATTAGAAGGCAATAGGTTGTGTAGGAGATTTTTTGTAATCTTAAGCGCGATCGCCGGTGACAATATAAGACACTCGCTGACCAATATTCGTGGCGTGATCTGCCATTCGTTCTAAATGTCGAATCACTAAACCTAACAATAAAATTGGCTCTACGCTTCCTTTGACATCTGTTTCTTTTGCTAGGGTGATATAAAGATGTTCATAGGCTTCATCAACCGTATCATCCATTTCTTTCACTCGTCTTCCTGCAGTATCATCTAAATCTGACAACGCCCCTAAACTTGCCGCTAGCATCATTTGTGTTTGCTGAGACATAGCGGCAACTTCAGGTAAACACTCATGAGACGAATAAGGAAACAGTTTTAGCGCAAACTCCGCTAAATCTTCCGCATAATCACCAATTCGTTCTATATCTCGAATTAGTTGCATATAAGCGCAAATGAGTCGTAAATCCCTCGCAAATGGGGCTTTTAACGTCATGAGGGTCACGCAATCAAGTTCGATTTGACGATAGTATTGGTCAATTTGTTCATCAAGAGCATTAATTTGTTTTGTCACTTCAATGTTTTGATCAAAAAGAGCCTCATGACTTAAACGGAAGGATTGTTCAACTAATGCGCCCATGCGAAGAATATCTTGCTCAATTTGCCTTAAGCAACGGTCAAAGTGGGAATTAGAAGCATATTTGTCAGAAGACGAGGAATAACTCAACAAACCCAAAGTGGACGTTTACCACTGATCACTGAATCTAAGACTAAGTTAATCGTTTTCTATTCTAATTGACAACTTTAATAGAAAACGATCAGCCACGATACAATGTAGCAGGACATTCTGTAGAATTGATAATTAGCTGTGACTCATCAGACTGATCGCGCTTCCACTCGTCTCTTTAAGCAAGGCTTCTCTGCTGTCTTTATTTCTACCTTTATTACCATCTTTCTCGCAGAAATTGGGGATAAGACACAATTGGCAACCCTTCTGATTAGTGCTGAATCGCGATCGCCGTTTGTGGTTTTCATTGGCGCAGCCTTGGCTTTGATGGCTACCAGTTTAATTGGGGTATTGTTAGGACAATGGTTAGCAAAAGTGGTTTCGCCAAAGCGACTAGAAATTATGGTCGCTTCTTTACTGTTAGTGATTGCTGTTTTATTGTTGGGTGATGTAATTGAAGGAGTCTAACCGTCTATGGATTGGCAATTATTAGGATTAACGTTTGTTACCGTTTTTGTGGCTGAAATTGGGGATAAAAGCCAACTCGCCGCGATCGCGCTGGGAGGAAATAGCAAGTTCCCCACCGCCGTATTACTCGGTTGTATTGTTGCTCTCCTCACGGCAAGTTTGCTTGGAGTTCTCTTAGGAGGAGGCGTTGCTCAACTTCTTCCCACTCGTCTTTTAAAAACCCTGGCCGCGATCGGGTTTACCCTCCTTGCCCTCAAACTTTTAATTTTAGAGGACAAGGAATCCGATTAATGACTTGTTTCTGGTTTCCACGCCTGAAAACTCCACACTAAAAGCAGTCCCCCCACAATAAATTTCGTTAATTCTAAAAACCAGTAACCAAGGTGAAACTTCATCATCTCTGCTGACATCATTGTATTCGCTTCAAACCAATTTAAGTCAATGCCCAACCCACTAAGTTGTGGCGTTAAAAAATAACGACAAATGACAGCGATACCCAAGAGAAACGTGGCAAAAATAATTGCCCACTGTCCTTTTTCTGGTGGCAAAATCTGATTTCTCTTCAAAACTAAAAAGCCACTTAAAATGAAGCCAGCACAGAGTAACTCAATATGATTAAAAAGACCAAACATCGAATAACCAGCACTGATAAATCCTGGTTCAGTCATCATGCCCGCTTGCATCAGAGAGGGAATAATGACAAAATCTAAGACCATGCTCGCACTTAACCAGAAACAAAGCGTTACAAAAACCACAACTGACCATTGTATAGGATTCCGTTTTGCAGAAGAGATAATATCCATTTTCTTAATTCAAAATAACCTTTCTTTTCTTAGCATAACGATTTGAGAGAAACCTTAGGAACCCAAAATATAAAATATTGTTTAGATTTCAAAGCAAGTTACCAACATATTAAGTATTATTAAAAAATACAAAGAATCTCTCAAGCATCCCCCTTTCTAATGGAAAACTAGAATAAGGGATTTTTTTGTCCTTTGTCCTTCGTTGTTTGTAGCCCAACGACCTCTTCGACTCCACTCAGGGCTTCGCAATGACGAATAACGAATAACCAATAACGAATAACCAATACAGAAAGTTAAGCAATGCAAATCAACTGGCAAACCGTTAAAACCTACGAAGATATTTTCTATGAAAAAGGAGATGGCATTGCCAAACTGACCATTAATCGTCCCCACAAACGGAATGCTTTTCGCCCTCAAACCGTATTTGAGCTTTATGAAGCACTTGCCCATATTCGCGAAGATCGTAACATTGGCGTGGTTTTACTAACCGGTGCGGGCCCCCATACTGATGGCAAATATGCCTTTTGTTCTGGAGGCGACCAAAGCGTCAGGGGAAAAGCGGGTTATATGGATGATGAGGGAACCCCCCGCTTAAATGTACTAGACTTACAACGGGCAATTCGTTCTCTCCCGAAAGTCGTCATTGCCTTAGTCGCCGGTTACGCCATTGGAGGGGGTCACGTTTTACACTTAATGTGTGACCTTACCATTGCTGCCGATAATGCCATTTTTGGGCAAACTGGGCCGAAAGTGGGAAGTTTTGATGGCGGATTTGGGGCTAGTTATCTCGCCCGTATTGTCGGACAGAAAAAAGCCCGAGAAATTTGGTTTCTTTGTCGTCAATATAGCGCCCAGCAAGCGTTAGACATGGGATTAGTTAATACAGTTGTCCCAGTAGAACAATTAGAAGCAGAGGGAATTAACTGGGCAAATGAAATTTTAGATAAAAGCCCCACCGCCATCCGTTGTCTCAAAGCCGCCTTTAACGCCGACTGTGATGGACAAATGGGCTTACAAGAATTAGCCGGAAATGCTACCCTTCTTTACTACATGACAGAAGAAGGAAGTGAGGGGAAACAAGCCTTTCTGGAAAAACGAAAACCCAATTTTCGCGACTATCCTTGGCTACCATAATCCGATTTTTAATACCATTTTGAATAATTGGTGCTACAGATTCCTTAAGCCCCCCTTACGAAGGGCAGGGTCGTTTCATTCTCGGAGAAATCCTCTTGTTTGTGGGGAGATGGGG
>JBKHER010000171.1:0-5974 GCA_046540715.1 Halothece sp. | reverse complement strand
AGGAGTGCGAGCATCTTGCTCGCTATGCCAATTAATCAAACGGATTTGATATTAAGAGCCTAATTAATAAAAATCGCGAAGTTTCTCAAAAAATTAGCTCAAATCAGAAAGCAGAGCTTTAACTTTAGCAGCGGTAGCCGGGGCTAGTAAGATCCCATTACGATAATGTCCCGTCGCCAAAATGACATTATCATATCCTTGCAGAAGCTCAATCACAGGAGCAGCTTGTTCCGCCGGGCGGGGACGTTCCCCTGACCAAGTTTCTAAAATTTCTGCATTAGCTAAAGCAGGATAATAAGCACAGGCTTGTTCCCAAACACGCTCTAAAGGATTAACAAGCGGTTGTTCTGGAAACTCCACCGTTGCGCCTACCCAATATTCACGATTTCCAAGGGGAATAATATGAACATCATTTCCTGTCACTACAGACTGTAATTGTTGAGACGAGGAATCATTCAAACGCACTCGCATGGCTTGTCCTAAAACAGGTGTTAAAGGGAGTGGCTGTTTGAGATGCTGGGTTAGAGGAAATGAGCCTAAACCCGCTGCAATAATTAAATAATCTACCTCCCAATCCCCTTGATTGGTATGAACCGTATGACGGTATTGAGAATTTTCCTTCTCTAGAACTGAAACCGCCGTCGCTTCCGTTTCCCAGCTTAGACTCACCCCATTACGTTGGGCTGCTTTAATTAAAGTTTCCGTTAGGGCTTTGGGGTTAACTTGGAAATCTTGGGGAGAATAGACAGCTCCTATCATTTCTGATGTATCAAGAGGGGGACAAGCCTCTTGTAACTGCACCTGATTCCACAGTTCTAATTTCCAGCCCTGTTCAGCACGTAAACTCGCTAGCTCTTCCCATTTTGCCATTTCTTCTGTGGAGAAACAGAGATCAATTAAACCTTGGCGGTAGGGAATGGTTTCCCCAGTTTGTTCTGTGATTTCTGCAATTAACTGCGGATAGCGACGGAGACTGATCTTTCGTAACTCCCAAGCCCGTCCTTGTTTCTTGTGGCTAATTACCCCTAGTAAAAGCCCAAGCGCCGCTCCCGTTGAGGCTGTAGCTGGGGTATTTTTATCAATAAGCGTGATTTGAAATTCAGGGGTTTGGCTTAATTCATAAGCGATGGTTGCACCGACAATCCCACCGCCAATAATCATAATCTGTTTCATCTTTATTTTTGCGCTGAAGACTTCCGTTATCTGCATCAAGATTAACGGGAAATGAGGTTTTTAAGTGTTCCGACCTAACCTCGATATTTAACTCCTATAATCTCCTAATCCTAAGCGAAACTGGTTGAATTGTTTTTTCTTCCAGTGCTTAGTTTTCCGACCTGTGACTCGCCGCCGCCACATTTTAAAGCTGGAGTGCTTAAGCTGCTTTCGCATTAATGCAATCACCTGTTCTTCTTTTAAACCGTATTGAGTACGGATGGCTTCAAAGGGAATCTCATCTTCCCAAGCCATCTCAATAATACGGTTAATCTCTTCTGTAGTTAGTGTTTCTTGCTTAATTTGACTCATTGTATCTAATACAACTTCTACCCGATTGGTTACAATACCATTTTAGACAATTGGCGCTAAACCGCTTGCAGTAGCCAGAAGCAGGGTTAAGACATCGTCAAAATTAAACACAACCTTTTTTAACCCATTAATAAAACATTATCAATGACATGAATAATGCCATTATCTGCTTCAATATCAGGACTAATGACGGTTGCATTTTTAACTTCAAAGTGATCAGAACAATTGAAATTCAAAGGGGAACCTTCCAGAGAGTTTAGGCTTTTTAATTGGGCTAAATCAGCTTGTTTATAAGCCCCTGATAGGACATGATAAGTTAAGATTCGCCCGAGTTGAGGTGGATTTTGCACAAGGGTTTGAATTGTGCCAGGCGGCAGTTTAGCAAAAGCATCGTCAGTTGGAGCAAAAACGGTAAAAGGACCCCCAATAGCTAAGGTATCAACTAAGTCAGCAACTTTCACTGCTTCCACTAAAGTTTTAAAAGAATCATTATTAACCGCTATATCAACAATGGTTGCCATAAGAGATAAAATTTAATAACTTTCAATAGGTTTATTGTATCAAATTATAGCAAGAAAAATTAATCACTTTTTTGATAGAAACTATTGAAAAAATTAGATTCAGTGAAGGGATTCCAAAAAATAGAGACGTTTCTCAATAATTTCTCCCAAATTAAGGCGTATATTCGTTGTTCGCCAGTTAATTGAGGTGACAACTCCCAAATAATTTTCGATATCTTCTTTGGAAACTTGAACGCGATCGCGGACATGGAATGGCTGATCTAATCAAAGCAAAAGGAACAGATCAAATTAATTCTGTAATCAGCTTAAGCAAGCCTGATGACCATTTATTTTTGATTTGTCCTAAGCAAAGGTTGAAAAATCAGAGTGAGGGGGAACATCTTGTAAGCGTCCATTACCAACTGCTTGTACCGCTTCAGTTAGGTTAATTTGGTTAGTGTAGAGGGCGCGTCCTAAAATGGCTCCTGTTACCCCTTGGGGTTCGAGGGCGAGTAAACTCAGTAAATCGGTGACGGAACTAATCCCTCCAGAAGCAATAACAGGAATCGTGAGAGATTTGGCCAGATCGCGCAGGGCTTCTAAATTGGGACCGGTTAATGTCCCATCCCGATAAATATCCGTGTAAATAATGGCAGCTGCGCCTTGGGTTGCCATTTTTTGGGCAAGATCTTTTGCTAAAATCTCAGAGGTTTCTAACCAGCCTCGGGTTGCTACCTTCCCATTACGGGCATCAATGCCAATGGTAATTTTTTGGGGAAATTCTTGACAGAGTTCTTGCACTAATTGGGGTTCTTCTACAGCAATCGTTCCGACAATGGCATTACTAACTCCTAAGTTCAAGAGTTCAGCAATGGTGGCGCGATCGCGCAATCCTCCTCCCACTTGCACCGGGATAGAAACGGTTTCTACAATTTCAGCAATGGTGCTTTGATTGATGGGTTTTCCGGCTTTTGCCCCATCTAGATCCACTAAATGGAGACGGGTTGCCCCTTGGCTTTCCCATTTTTGGGCAACTTCCACAGCGCGATCGCTGAACACCTCTGCTTGATTATAATCTCCCTGATACAGTCGCACACACTTTCCTGCTAATAAATCAATCGCTGGAATAATATCCATAAATATCCCCTTCCCAATTAAGCTACGATGATCATACCGTGGTAATATATTGTAAGCGTTAATTGCTGGGTTTATGGCTTCTAACTATAGTTTTGATATCGTCAGCGACTTCGACCATCAAGAGATGGTTAATGCCGTCGATCAAGCCCGACGGGAAATTGAAAACCGTTACGATCTTAAAGACTCTCAAACCAGTCTCGAACTCACTGAAGACACTCTGACCATCGACACAGACAGTGAATTTACCCTAGAAACCATTCACGATATTCTCCGCAATAAAGCAGCGAAACGGAAACTCTCCCAGAAAATCTTTGAATATGGCAAAGTTGAAAAATCTAGTGGGAATCGTGTGCGTCAAGTTATTACCCTCAAGCGAGGAATTGACAAAGACTTAGCCAAAGAAATTACGAAAAAAATCAAAGACGAATTTAAAAAAGTCCAACCCTCAATTCAAGGAGACAGTGTTAGAGTCTCTAGCAAGTCGAAAGATGACCTTCAAGCTGTTATGCAAGCCCTGAAAGAAGCTGATTATCCTGTCCCTTTACAAATGACCAACTATCGTTAAAAGTTGCCTCACTACGATAAAATCAACAAGAAAGCATCTACAAATGTTGATTATGGGTGAATCAAAACGACGCAAAGAAAGTTTAGGGGATAAATACGGCCAAGAGAAAAAAATCTTTCCTTGGTTAGGACTGACGAAGAAAGATACAGAGCGATTTGTCAAATTGACAACTCGTGGTGCTTGGATTGGTATTGCGTTACTGGTAATATACTGGATAACTATACGGTTAATTGGTCCAGCTTTTGGTTGGTGGGAACTCAATTAGCTAAAGCTCAAATTAAGTAACAATCAAGACCTTAGCAATGTATGTTAAATTAACTTGGTTGATTGAGCGTTTAATGCCGATAAAACGTTAAGAATGGAACGAAATTAATATGCAGCTCTTGCGTTATGTGTGTGGTGTGAGTGCAGGAACAGTGATTGCTTTTGGGTTAGGGGAAGTCGCGATCGCCGATCATTTGATCTCCCCCAATTCTGTAACCCATAAATTTTCTTTCCTGAAGAATATTCAAAAGTCTAGGGAACTCATTTTGTCTCAGTCTCCTGAAAGTCTAGAAGACATCCCCTTAGAAGAAACTGAAGATGCGCCTCCAGAAGAAGTAGAAGACCTTGATCCAGAAGTAGATACCTTTGAAGAAAGAGAATCCTTAGAGCCGGTAGAAGAAACAGACTCTTTAGATCCTAGCTCTAATCCTTTGCAACTTCCGACTCGGGAAGAAGAAGTAGAGGTGGATGAGGTCACTCCGATTACCCTTGAACAAGCCATTGAATTAGCTCGGGAGAATAATCAAACCTTTAAAGAAGCTCGTCTGAACGTTCGTCAAGCCCGAGAACAGCTCAATGAAACTCTTGGAACAGAATTCCCTTCTCTTAACTTAGAAAGTCAATTACAACGGACAAGCTCTCCCGGGGCGGGTGCTGCAATTGATCCCCTCACCGGCCAACAACAGGCAGGAGTAATTAACCAACTGAGTACCAGACTTCAGTTAAGCTATGACCTTTATACCGGTGGAGAACGCCCTGCTCAAATTCGGGTTGCCGAGTCTGAATTGCGGACGCAACAATTAGCCTTAGAACAAGCCGCCGAACAGCTACGTTTTGATGTCACTGATGCTTATTATGGGGTTCAACAGGCAGACTCCGAGGTACAAATTGCTGAAGCGGCAGTTGCTGATGCCGAACAGAGTTTACGAGATGCTCAATTATTACAAGAAGCAGGATTGGGAACTCGCTTTGATGTCCTCCAAGCCGAAGTCCAATTATCCAATGAGGAGCAACAGTTAACTCGGGCTTTGTCAGAGCAACGCGTTAACAGACGACAGTTAGCCGAAGCTTTAGGGGTGGGACAACAAGTGGAAGTAACAGCGGCTAATCCTCCTGAAGTCGCTGGGGATTGGGATTTATCGTTAGAAGAAAGTATCTTACTAGCTTATCAAAATCGCGCTGAGTTAGAACAGCAATTAGAGCAACGCCAGATTGGAGAAAATAATAGAACCATTGCTTTATCACAGAAAAGACCGCAAATTAGTCTCTTTACTAATTATGAAGTCCAAAGTGATCTCGACTCTTCTCCTACAGATAGCTTGCAAATGGGGGCGCAATTAAACTGGAATCTCTATGATGGCGGTAGTTCTAGAGCGAGAGCCAGACAAGCAGAAGAAGAAATCGCGATCGCGGAAAACCGATTTCAACAAACACGGAACGAAGTTCGCAGGGAAGTGGAACAAGCTTTTTTTAACTTAGACGCTAATGAACAAAATATCGAAACTGCTGAAATTGCTATTGAACAAGCTGAAGAAAGTCTGCGTTTAGCTCGTTTACGCTTTCAAGCGGGGGTAGGAACACAAACAGATGTCATTAATGCTCAAAGTGAACTCACTCGCGCAAGAGGAAACCTTTTAACGGCTATTATTGACTATAATCGCTCCTTAGCTGCCCTAGAAAGAGCTGTTAGCAATCTTCCTGATAGCCGAGTTTTTGACCAATCATAGCAGGATACAAGCCCCCTTCTTCTAGGAGGGACTCATTAGCTTCTCTGGTTTTCTTTGACGCTCTCCCGTTAAAAAAAATAACGATTATAACGGGAGATTCCTCTATATGCTAGTATATTTTGATACTAGATGACGAGACTTCCATAGTTTCATCCTGCCAACTCACCGCCCCTAAAATCGAATTTTTGTTATTCGCGTGCGATCGCGCTCATTTCTTCTGAATTGACTTTTTCTTAAGAAAAAAGCCGTAAAAAGTC